>JBJXDV010000357.1:0-11650 GCA_046153465.1 Chitinophagaceae bacterium | reverse complement strand
CGTGCAAATAGAAGGTATTGCAGAAAAAGCAACGCTTCGTTTTATTATCCGCGATTTTGTTACCTCTAACTTATTAGTCTACGAAAACTATTTGAGAGATAAGCTCGAAGAAGTATTGAAGCTATTTCCAGGAGCCTCCGCTACATTTACCGTAGAGGAACAATACCGAAATATGAAAGAAGTAATGGATAAATATCCCGATATTATTTCATTTGCAAGAGAGGCTATCGAAAGAGCAGGTTGTATTGTTAGAAGCACCGCTATACGGGGAGGAACCGATGGAGCAAGATTATCGTATATGGGATTGCCTTGTCCAAATATATTTACCGGTGAAATGGCGCTGCATGGTAAACATGAATATGTAAGCGTGCAGGATATGCAAAAAAGTGTTGAAACAATTCTAAACCTGGTTTCTATTTGGGAAGAAAAAGCGGACTGAAATAAATCAATAACCCAGCCAGACTAGTTTTGTAAGGGAACGGTAGGTTCTTTCCATATCCGCAAATACCAATACAATGGGAATGTAAACATTCCCAGAAAAATAAAGACGAGTATCCATATTATACGTTCATCGCTATTAATCTGGGTATTATTGATAACCTGTATTATAAAATAAATAAGTACCCCCAGCGAAAGTATCCCTAACAATAGGGCCGAAAGGCCAATGCCAGCCATTTGCATGATATCACCGAATATAAAATCCTCTGGCCTTCCCACTTGATTTGCCTCCTTAATAAAATTCCAGAAAAAGACAATCACCTGGTAAATGTAAAAACCAGTAAGCAGTAATGGTAAACAGGAAAGAATGCCAATTAATATTTTTTTATTCTTAGACATAAGAATGATTTTCATAAATATACTCTATTTATAAAAATTCTATTATGACTTTCTTTAAGCAGTCTTTTTTTCAGATATGATTTGCAAATCGATTATCTTTATCGAAATAATTACATATGCAAGAATTTCTTATTTCTAATTGGTGGATTTTACTGGTTATCATTATACTTTTTCTTGGATTGAAAACTATTAATCAGGGAACTATCGGGGTGGTAACTATCTTTGGAAAATACCAACGGGTATTGAAACCGGGTTTGCGGTTATTGATTCCTTTTATAGAGCAGATCTATAAAAAGATAAGTATCCAGAATCGATCCGTTGAAATGGAGTTTCAGGCAGTAACGGCCGACCAGGCAAATGTGTACTTTAAGAATATGTTATTGTACGCGGTTCAAAACGCAGAGGAGGAAACAATAAAAAAAGTAGCCTTTAAATTTATTGCAGAACGGGATCTTATGCAAGCGCTTACCCGTACCATTGAGGGAACAATTCGTTCGTTTGTTGCTACCAAACGGCAAGCTGAAATATTAGCCTTGCGAAAAGAAATTGTAGATTATGTTAAGGATCAGATTGATCATTTACTGGAAGATTGGGGATATCATTTACTGGATTTACAAATCAATGATATTACGTTTGACCAGGCAATTATTGAATCTATGAGCCGGGTAGTAGCTTCTAATAATTTAAAAGCAGCAGCAGAAAATGAGGGCCAGGCATTGTTAATCACAAAAACCAAAGGCGCCGAAGCAGAAGGAAATGCAATTAAAATTGCAGCAGAAGCCGAACGACAAGCAGCACAATTGCGCGGTCAGGGAGTTGCGTTGTTCCGGGCCGAAGTGGCAAAAGGAATGAGCCAGGCGGCAGAACAAATGAAACAGGCCAACCTTGATACCAATGTTATTTTATTTAGCATGTGGACAGAAGCGATTAAAAATTTTGCTGAGGTTGGAAAAGGAAATATTATTTTCCTTGATGGCAGCAGTGATGGAATGACTAAAACAATGAATCAAATAATGGGGATGCTTGAAATGAAGGGGGGAATGGGTAGCAGCAAGTAAATAGCAAAGAATTGATAATTCAATTTCCTTAGAAATTAATGAACATAAACTTTTCCTTTCTGAGCGTCAGATCTTTAAATTTTCATAAACCCTGCCTTCATTTTGTTGGCAGGGTTTTTTGTTGATTATTATTTTAATCGTATTGACAGCGAAATACCTGATAACTTTGTCTTTATATAGAATTTACAAGTGCAGTATTTTTTATTATTTTACATTGTTGTCCGGCTAAAATCATCTTAATAATTATTAAAAGCCTTTTGCAGAGCGGGTTCTAACCCCCTCTCCGCGAGGAGAGGGTTGGGGTGAGGCGACACTTTGCAAATGAAGCATTTAACTTATTTAGTCGGACAACAATAATTATTTTAAAAAAATTATATGAAGAATATTTTCGTCTTTTTAAAAACACCGTTGCTTGTATGTCTTTTTCTTATTGTTTTCGTTTTAGTTGGATGCAATAAAAAAAGTACACCGGCGGAAGGATTGTTGATGGTTGTGAATGCTTCCCCGGGATTTGGTCCGGTGGATGTAAAGATTGATGAAAAGATATTTAATACATCGGCACTCACCTATGGTACAAATACCGGGTATAAGTCGATTACTGAAGGTGCACACGGCATGAGTTTTACATCGCCGGGCACAACCACCTCATTGTATGATATCAGTTTAACAACTGTGGCAAACATTAATCAGTCTTTTTTAATTTACGACCGACCTAATTCTTTACAGGCATTTGCTATTCAGGATAATCTAACGACGCCTGCAAAGGGTAAATCCAATATAAGATTCTTTCAACTTAGCCCGAACTCACCCATTATGGATTTAGGTACATTAAATGGAACCACGTTTACTCCTGTATTCACTAACCGTGCCATCGAAACCAGTAGCACGTCAATTGTAAATGGAGCTTTCACACCTATTGATGCGGGTACCTATAATTTCGAAATTCGCGTAAACGGAGCAGGTATATCCTTGTTGGTGGTAAATACTATTTTATTAAAGGAAGCAAAGAGTTATACCTTTTTTGCAAAGGGTATTTCAGGAAATACCAATACACCTTTAGAGTTGGGAATTATAGAAAATAATTAAATTATCATTATTGTCCGAACAAAATCATGTTACTATTCCTAAAGTCTTCTGCCAAGTGGGTTCTAGCCCCTCCCTCCAGGAGAGGGGTTGGGGTGAGGTGAAATCTCAATTCTTCACGTTACTTTATTCGAACATAGAAATGTGAAATATTATTCTTACCAGTTTGCCTTTCGTCTAATTGTACACGTGGTATACGCTTAATAATGTCAACTAATTTTTTGAATCCATAATTACGAGGATCAAAGTCGGGTTGCTTCTTTAATAAAAAACTGCCTAAGGTACCAAGAAACACCCATCCATCTTCTTCGGCACTGTCATTAATACTGGAGAGTATCAGGTTTGTAAGTTCTTTATTGATGATTGAAATATGCGAGGGAAGTTTTACTGTTTTTTTGGCGGCTTCTTTCGTTGTCTCTTCCTCCTTTTCATCTTGCTGCTGTAATATTTCCAGGTAAATAAATTTATTACATGAAGCAATAAAAGGCGAAGGTGTTTTTTTCTGACCAATTCCAAATACTTTTTTACCAGCTTCACGCAATCGGGTGGCAAGCCTGGTAAAATCACTGTCACTTGAAACAATACAAAATCCATCTACTCCTCCCGTATATAAAATATCCATGGCTTCAATAATTAAGGCCGAATCGGTAGAATTTTTTCCGGTAGTATAACTATATTGTTGTACAGGTGTTATTGCGTTGTCGAGTAATACTTTTTTCCAGCCGGATAATTGAGGTTTTGTCCAATCTCCATAAATTCGTTTAAAGGTTGGCGTTCCATACTTGGCAATTTCTTCCAGCATACCTTTTACGTTGGTAGAAGGTATATTATCTGCATCAATTAAAACGGCGAGTTTGAGTTCTTTATTTATATCCATTTCAGTTTATCATAAAAAATAAAAAAGTAAGTTACTGTTTAATACCCGATTTATATTATTTTGGTGGAAACATAGGGTTGAGCATAAAGTTTGAAATTTGTAATTTCAGTAAAATTTCAATTTATGAAAAAAGCAGACTTGTTTACGCATATAGAGGATTGGTCCTTAATTAATATTGATAATGCCCGGTTTATCCTGAAAGAAGCCAGCGTACGGGTTAATTATTTATTGGAAATAGGAAGCAAAATATCAGACCGCGTGTTTACAATTTTATCACTTTTATTTCCCATTGAAGCTGCTTTAGTTGCATTTGTGGTTATTGAAAAAATGAAAGGGCAGCTTTCGGACAGAATTATTACAAACCTTTTATTTTTTGTTTTAGTGAGTTTAGTAATCGTAATGATATTTCTGGGTAAAATAGTTTTACCCAGGCTAAGTATACCTGCTGGCAGAGAACCTAAAGAAATATGTTTACAAAAAGAATTATTGATAGATGACGAAAGTAAAACGGCTAATTTGGCAATTATTCTTAATGAAATAGAAAACTGTCAGAATAAAATTGATTTCTATAACTCACAAAATGTCAGACGCACCAGTGAATTAAAATTATGTATGCTGTCTGTTTTGGCAATTGTAATTATTGCAATAAGTACCATTTTGGTTTATAATTTTAGAAATTAATTTATACCGAAAATTCATCTGGCGGAAGCATTGGTACTGTTTGAGGCACTGTATCTGGAGTTGTAGGCCTTGGTTTTGGAGTTTTCATGAAATTCTTTTTAGAGTATTAAATTTAAATAAAGATATTTTTTTAATGCTCAAACAAACATACACTTCCACCTACCCATTCTTTGTCTTTATTATATCGTACCCCAATCATTTTTCCTTTACTCAGTCTTGCCAGGTTGGTTGCTGCTTTGGGCCGGTCCCAACTGTCTTTCCATAAATACATCATGCGTATTTC
Source organism: Chitinophagaceae bacterium (assembly GCA_046153465.1). Taxonomy (GTDB): domain Bacteria; phylum Bacteroidota; class Bacteroidia; order Chitinophagales; family Chitinophagaceae; genus Endoryza. The sequence continues at coordinate 6,831 of JBJXDV010000357.1, read as the reverse complement.
TGCTTTCGCCGCAGTATCGGGTGTTTGAATAATATCTGCATATGTAACTTTCCGTTGTAGTATCCAGTTCTCCGGATCTTTTACCTGGTCAATATCCTTTTTTGTAACATCTATCACTACTCCCTGTCCTGCAAAAGAGAATAGTGGCTTCAGTACATAATTTTCTAAATCGGCCGGCAGCTGTTTTATTTCATTCAGGAAAAATGTTTTCGGAACATAAGGATGATTGATAAAGGTGAGTGTAAATTTACTGATACGGTAGAACCAATTCGGGTGCGGCACCCATTCCACATCTAATTCCTGGGTGATGTCCACAAATTTGCTCAATTTATCTTTAGTTGAATTTAAGTCATCAAAAATTACCCGATTATAAACTCGCTTTACCGCTATTTTTTGTTTTGTTTTTTCATGGATATAGTATAATTTTTTTCCTTCCTGTATTAATTCAGTAATACATACTGGTTGAATACCCAGGTAATCCTGCGTACAATAGAAATCGATTTTTGTTTTTTGTTCATGTGGTTTTATTTCCAGCAATATCACGTTCTCCGCAGCGTGGTTGCCAAGAATTACTTCTTTTAAATCTTTCAAATACGTTTCGCGATTGTAATCGCTTAGGTATTGCGTATAGTTGGAGGGGATGTCAAAATGCTTATAAAGTATATCCGGATAGTAAACCTGGAAACCGAAAAGCGTTGGGAACCCCTGCATTTCTATTAGCTGCGGTTCCAATTCCTGTTGGTCGTTTATGCAAATGCCAAAGTCAAAAGCAATCATATGACTATGGTTATTTTCACCGGGTACTCTATCGGTAATGGGTATTGCTCTTTCAGTAAGTTCTTTAAAACCGGGATCCGTTATCAAATCAATGATATGTTCACAGGCATCGGTCAATTTTTTAGTGAAGGCCTTATTAATAAATACAGGAGTTTCAGCCACACGAAATTCAATAGCTCCGGGATAGTTACTGTGTAGTTCCGTTAAAAATTTTTCATATTTCTCTTTGCTGAAAGATTGGTTGAATGATTTGCGTATCGCAGGTACCATTTCTTTTTTGTTTCTTGTAAGTTACGGAAGGTGTTTTGTACGGCCAAAAGCATCATTGAAAGAAAAAAGTAATATTCATTTGCGAAGAAGCTATTGTAGGAATAGTACTATCGAGATAATTAATTTGCTTCCGCCTCACCTAATTTTATGATCGCGTTTGAAAGAAAATTGGGAACGATATGACTATAAGTATTGATAATTTTATCAGGATCGTTCAAATGCTGTATCATACTCTGCCATTTTTCCTGGCCATGATTCTCAATAACAGTTTTCTTTTTGTCTTCACGTTGCAGGTACATGCTCATGCCAATAGCGTCTGCTTCGGGATGAAATTGAGTACCAACCATAAACTCATTGAAGCGCACAGCCATCACGGCCCTTTCCAATGCAATATGGGGTCTTTCTTTTTCAATACATAAAAGGGTTGCTCCCAGTTGGCGCATACGCTGATGGTTTGGTTGAATAACCTGGTAATCCCTGCTATCAACTGCATAAAAAGGGTCGTTGAGGCCGTTAAACAGTGGTTCATTCTTTGAAGAATGCAACTGGTGTACGGGAAAAACTCCAAAAGCTGTAGAGCGCCGCTTTACTACTTCGGCTACTTTATAATGCCTGCAGGCTAATTGAAAAGAATGGCAAATAAAAAGAACTTGTTTCTTAGTGGTATTGGAGGAATTTTTATTGTAGTTTTCTACGTTAGCAAGCCACTCAAAATATATTTTTTCCCATTCACTGTTTTCGCTTTCAAGAGGTGATCCCGGCCCGCCACTCGAGATATAAATATCATAAGATAAGTCAGGTACATTTTTTTGAAGCCGCACTTCAAATTCATCCCAGGTAATATCCACATTTGTTGATTCGCTGTATTGGTTGATTAATTCCCGGATACAACGCATTCCCTGGTTTTCAATTCCTTCATAAAGGTCGAGAATAGCAATTTTTATCGATTTTTTCTCCTTCATAATTATGATACAAACATAACGAAAAAAGGAGCGTTGCATTGTCAACTGCTTGGCAGAAACTGCTCACATTTGTGGATTTTTTATACAATAGCAACGCGGAGCGAACGGATTGAACAGATAAGAACGGATCAGCAAATATCCGTTGGAATCGGTTCAATCGGTGTTGCCATCGTACCGTCATTTTTTTATACAATAGGAACACGGAGTTAACGGATTGAACAGATAAGAACGGATAAGTGCAATCAGTAAATATCTGTTGCAACTGTTCAATAGGTGTTGCTATCTAACTTTTATACAATAGGAACACGGAGCTGACGGATTGGACAGATAAGAACAGATCAGCGAAAATCCGTTGCATCCGTTCAATCAGTGTTGCCATTGTACTCTTATTTTTTTATACAAAAGCAACACGGAGTTAACGGATTGAACAGATAAGAATGGATTTGTGTGATCAGCGTATATCCGTTGCATCCGTTCAATCAGCGTTGCCATCTACTTTTATTAATTTTGAGATAGTAACACGAGATAAGGAATTGGGTAATGTACTAAATTATCTGGTTTCAAAAATACTAGCGGTAATAAAGGGTTTACAGGTGACTTGGAAAAACTTCTTATGTTTTGTTTTTATTTAACTAACACTTTCATCATCTCTTCAGCAACCAGCCTGTTTCCTTTTTCATTTAAATGAACGCCATCACTTGTCAAAATTTCTTTTGCTTTATTATCTGGATTGTTCGCAAGGTTATAGGCAAGAAATGATTTTCTTAAATCTATAAGGGAACAATTATTTTTCCGTGCTATCTCCCGAATAATGTTCGAGTATTTATTCAGATCGCCATCCAGTTCATTGCTAAAATCTGTTTTTTCTCCAATAGCTGCAGGGGTACAAATGAATACTTTAATATTTTTTGATTGCAACTTCTTAATAATCGCGTTATAAAACTGTTCAAATTTATCAGCATCGGTTCCGGTGCCAAAACTTCTTTTATGCCATACATCGTTTACACCTACCCATATAACAACGGTAGTCGGGTTTTTAGAAAGCACATCGTCGTCCATCCGTAAATAAAGATCATATATTTTGTTTCCACCAATACCAGCCCCGGTGAGTTGGTATAGATCGGATAACCCTTTTTCTTTTATCATAGATCCCAACACTGTAATATAGCCGCCGGGTTGTACCCCAGCCTGGGTAATTGAATCTCCAAAAAATACGATATGCTGTTTTTGTTGTGGCATGTTCCATGCAATAAGAGCAAAGGAAATAAAAATTAATAGGGACTTTAATTGTTTCATGATTATTTTTTTATGTATCAACCGAATGCTATTCATTTAGCCAATGAATATACAACCTTCATAAATAATTATTATAATTATATCTGGGGCCCGCTCACAAAAAAGAACGCTCCAAGTATTGGGGCGTTCTTTATAAAAAAAGTACTTATTATTTAACAGCGTTAACGTCTTTTTATAACAGTCTGTTTTTTCACATCGTTATCATACAGCAATTCTACATTGTACAGTCCATTAGCGTAACGGCTAAGATCTACTACAATATAGTTACTGGCGTTTCCATTAAATGTTCTGGCAACCACTACCTGCCCGGTTGAATTTGAAACCCTTAATCCTTTCAGATTTGTTGGAGGTAACAAATGCCTAACCGTAAAGGATCCCTCAAACGGATTAGGGGCAATCATATATCCGGCCTGTTTTAACCGCGCTGGTAATACAAGTGTCGAGATCTCAATCTTATCAAGGAATGTATTGTTACCTCTGTTGCTTGTACTTCTGAATACTACCTGGAACTTACTATTAGCCGGTACAAACCTTGTTAAGTCTAACCACTCCGCCTTCCATTGATTAGCAGAGGTAGGAACAAACCCAATGGTGTCGGTAGATGCATAACTCGGCGGGAAGTTAGGATCAACACTTGTCAGATCTTCACCCCATTTCTTATACACACTTCGTAATGTTTTACCGCAATCAGTAGTTAATAATACCTCTAGTGTGTCTAATGGAATATTTGTGCTACCGGGGAAACGGCGGCTTGCATTCGCTAAATCGAATTTAAGATAAACTGAATCGGGACTTGCTACCTGCACTAACGGCGAAAACAAATCATCTTTCTTTCCCGCACTGCTGAAACGGTAATTACGTATCCAAACAGAAGCCGACTTTTCCGTAGCACCTCTTGTATTTCTCTCCCATGTATAAGCGCTTCCAGACGACGCAACAAACCAGTTTGCCGGTGGGAAAGTTGTTTGTTCAAATCCTTCCTTAGCCGGATCTGGTTGCGGATCAAAAACAGTAAGGCTTACTTTAGCCGTATCGTTGATTGGAATCTGGTCGGCTAACCCATTTGGTTCTTTTGTATAAGCAATAAACTGGTAAGCTCCACCTGTAGTAAGTGTAGTATTCTTTAAGTCTACAAAAGCGGTTCCCCCTAAAGGTAAGGAGCCTGTCCACACTACAGAATCAAGAGCACCTGGAGTTGCCGCATTAAAGCGATACATAACTTTTACTGTTTTCAACGTGTCTTTTCCCTGATTCCCGATTTGTACCCTCGGCAGAAATGTACGGGCGCATAGCTTACCGCTTGGTTCAACTACTTGCTTCACCGTAGCATCTCTACGACCATTTTCAACCGTAAATATATTGACATTATCGAGATATAAATTCTGCCCAAATCTATTTATAGTTTTAAATCCTACAAGGAAGGAAGAAGCATTGCCTACGATAGATTTCACATCCAATCTGAGATTTAGCCAATCTGCAGCAGCGGGAATATATGAAACCGTAGACGTTCCGGGAGCAGTGGCAAGTTGTGCACCACCACGTTTCCAAACGCTTTGAAAAGAATTGCCGCAATCAGTTGAAACAACTATTTCAAGGGTGTCGGCAAATGTTGCACTATAAAAACGGTAGGCTCTGTCGAATGAGAAGATAATTGAATCCGCATTCGTAGCAATTATAGATGGAGATAACAAATAATCAAGGTGATTTCGAGTACCATAATCATAGAATCGCATTATAGCAGAAGCACTGCTTCCACTACCTGCTGCAGTAGATCTTTCCCATGTTATACTTCCTGAATTTGGATTAAGAATTTGCCATCCAACCGGAGGAAAAACAGTGCCCTGAAATCCTTCGGTTACCGGTCCGGGTATGCTTCCAAAACATACAGCAACGTTGAGGAAAAATTGGGAATAGTTAGTGCCGATAGCCGGCCATATTCGATAAAAATTTGCTCCGCTGATTGGGCTAGTATGCGTAAAGCTAAGTGCACTTCCTTTATAAATTACTTTTCCGCCGCCGGGTATATTATCTCCAACATTCAAAGTGCCTATAGGTATTCCAAAAGTGCTGGCATTATTAGTAGCTACAATTACATCACTGTTTGGGCAGGATTTTGTCCATGTGAGAACAATAGTTGCACCAGCAGAATTACCAATAAATGTTCTGAGACTGAAAGGTGTTTTCACCGTTTTAATAAGCCCCGCTGAATAATTGTTGGTTGCATTTACCGACCAAATTTTATAGGTAAGAGTTGCTGAATCTTTCGGTACCGGGTGTGAGAAAGTAGTTCCATTGCCTTTATAGATTACCGTGCCTCCACCATTAGGAATTATATCACCTAGGTTATAAGCACCAGCAGGAAGTCCAAAAATTCCATCTGTACTATAGGCAATCATCACATCGTTACCAGCACCATTCTTGGTCCATACCAACGAGGTGTTCGGACAACTTATAGTTGCGGAATATCCTGTTACGGCATCAACGGAAGGGGCATTGGCAATTTCCTCGGCTTTTTGAATTGCTTTAAAAGCATTCAAGCGACCCGTTCCTAATTTTCCTGCATAAAAAGAATTATTGTCTGGGTAATGATTATCTGTTGTGGTTAATAAGATCGCTTTTACATCATCGTTAGATAATTTTATTCCTGCCTTAGCAACAATTAATGCAGCAACGCCTGAAACGTGCGGACATGCCATCGAAGTACCCTGAAAATTTTCATACAAACCTCCTGCAATAGTGCTCAGCACTCCGCCAGGGTCATTAGCAAACGATTGTTCCCCGCCCGGTGCTGAAATATCTACATAGGCACCGAAGTTTGAATAAGAGGCACGAACATCTTTATTGTTAGTAGCCGCTACTGCCAATACTTTATCATAGTAACCAGGATAGAAATTCAATTCACTATTTGCATTACCGGCAGCAAATATGACAATACCGCCTTTCAAAACTGCACCGCCACCATTTGCAACAAAATAATCGATACCATCCAGCACAGTTTGATCATATACGTTAGGAGAAGTATATCCCCAGCTATTCTGCGCAACCATCGCACCCCTGTCGGCTGCCCAAATAAACGGGGCGCCAAAATTGGAAGCTGCTCCACCTGCTGAACCAAACACCCCAAGTGTCATCAATTTTACACCCGAACCTGGGGTGCCATTACCTCCAGCTACTCCACTTACACCAATATTATTATTACTTACTGCTGCCACAGTACCGCTGGTATGCGTACCATGATCATCAGGATCAATCACCGTCGAATTGGTTACAAAATTAAAACCGTTGGTGGGCCACATATTTGCAGCAATATCTGGATGGTCAAATTGTGCACCTCCATCTATAACCGCAACAATAGTTCCGGGCTTACCAGTTTCTATGTCCCAGGCCTGTGGTAGCTTAATATCTTTCCCAGCAGTTCCACCTGCCTGACCGGTATTGTTATAATTCCACTGTTCATTATACCGGGTATCATTAGGTGTAAAATTGACAGAATTTCCGGAAACAGGAGTTGGCGACTTCTTATAAT
>JBJXDV010000356.1:0-8290 GCA_046153465.1 Chitinophagaceae bacterium | reverse complement strand
TCCAAAGACCCCTGTGAAATATTCATAAATCGTGCCTTATCTTTCTTTCCCCTTTTCTTAAATCCTTCTGCACTATTAACAGCAACCGAAACCAATGCCCTTCAAATCTGTATTCTCTTTCCCTCTCCTTTCCTCTTTTCTCTTTTCTCTTTGCCTCTTTACTTCAATTTTTTCCCTCTCACCCCTTTCACTTCCGCCACAGTTACCCCACTCGCTTTATTCCCAAAACTGTTACGAACATAGGTTAACACATCAGCGATTTGAAGATCGGTTAGTGTTTCCTGTTGAGGAGGCATAATATTTGAAAAGGTGTCACCATCAATTTCTATTTCACCTCCTTTCAGGCCTTTCAACACAATTTTTATTAATGCTTTTTTATCACCCAGTACCCATTTCGTTTTTATGAGTGTAGGGTTCATATTGGGAACTCCGCCACCATCTAATTGATGACAAGCAATACAAAGGTTTTCATATACTTTTTTCCCTCTTTCCAAACTTGCTTTATTTATTACGGAAGGCTTTGTTTGAAAAAAAGAACTAAGTAAGATAAACAGGACAATACTTAACGCAAATAATTTCATTTGAAAAGAAAATTTGATTCTATTATTTTGAACAACGGCCGTTATGTGGATAGTCAATAGCCAATAGCCAATAGTCAATAGCCAATAGCCAATAGTCAATAGTCAATAGCCAATAGCCAATAGCCAATAGTCAATAGTCAATAGTCAATAGTCAATAGCCAATAGTCAATAGCCAATAGTCAATAGTTAATAGCCAATAGTCGATACTCAATAGCCAATAGCAGGTAGTCAAATAAACAACTTCCCTTGCATGCTACTATTCTCCATTCTCCATTTACTTTCCGTAACTGATCTTCCAGATATTTCCACTGTTATCATCACTAACATACAATGCTCCATCCGGACCTTGAGATAATCCGCAAGGGCGATATTTAGCACGATTAATATTTTCGCCGGCAAATCCGTCTGCAAAAATCTCCCATTTACCCGTTGGTACTCCATTTTTAAACGGAACAAATACTACAAAATAACCTGCTTGCGGCTGTGGGGCCCGGTTCCATGAACCATGAAAGGCAATGAATGCTCCATTTTTATATTTGGCAGGAAACTGATTGCCAGTATAAAATAACAATCCATTAGGTGCCATATGACCAGGAAATTGCAGAATCGATTTATCCTTACCCTCACACAATCCAACTGTTTTCCGATCACCCCCATATTCCGGATTTAATAATTTTTGTTTCATTTCATTATCATAATAACAATAGGGCCAACCGTAATCTCCTCCTTTTCGCACTCTAAACATTTCTTCAGCCGGGTTCTCTGCACCTGCTTTTTCATCGTACCATTGAGGATAAAATTGAAACAACATATCTCTTCCATGCTGCATCACATACAATTCATTTACTTCATTATTCCAATCCAGTCCCACAATGTTTCTTAAACCAGTTGCATAACGTACACCATCACCCTGCTTTTGATTAAGTTTATCTGCTTTAAACTGCCAGATACCTCCGGACATTTCAAGTAATGGGCAAGGATTCATTCCGGGTCCTGCTTTCGATGCATCTTCCTGGCAAATATTTGAAGGGGCGCCGATATTAACGTAAATATTTCCGGTATTATCTAATGCTATTGATTTCGAGCTATGATGCCCACCTTTGCGAAACAAACCACTCACAATTAAATCCGGTTTATCAGGGTTCACCACATCGCCTTTTGAATTTAATTCAAAGCGATAAATGTCTTCATCAGACGAGGCATAGAGATAGCCGTTCTTAATGGTGATACCTGTACCTGCAAAATTTCCAAATAGTAAAGAGTCATCAGCTTTACCATCGCCATTGGTATCCCGTAAACGAATAATTCCTTTACCATCTTTTAATTTGGATAATTTAATAAACAGATCACCATTGGTATTTACTGCAATATGGCGAGCGCGCCCTGTATTTTCAGCCATCACCGAAGAAGTAAAACCTGCCGGTAATGTAAGTGGCCCATCAACCGTTTTATCGCTTTTAGGAATTGCCAGACCGTAAGATAATAGTCCGGCAGTCGCTACTATTAATAGAATTTTTAGACCTGTTTTCATAATTTGTCTTTTTTTGTAACTAAATGAAGCTTGAAATTAATGGATTTATACCAATTAGCCTTGTCACTTGTAATTTTTAAATGCCATTAGCAATTGTTGGTTTTCCAAGGGGGTACCCACGGTTATTCTTAAACATCCTTCACATAATTCCACCTTACTTCGATCGCGTACAACAATTCCTTTTGAAAGGAGATAGTTATAGAGGGCAATAGGTTTAGTTACTTTTATTAATAAAAAGTTTGCATCAGAAGGATAGATATGAATTACCAATGACAATTCTTTTAATTGTTCTTCTAAAAGCGCACGCTGAGCCACAATTTCCTGGATCATATCATTAACCTGGTCCACTTCTTCCAAAGCTTTCACCGCTAATTCCTGCGAGGCCTGATTAATATTATAAGGAGGTTTTACCTTATTTAGCACAGCAATAATTTCTTCCGAAGCAAAAGCCATACCTATACGCAGGGCTGCCAATCCCCATGCTTTACTTAATGTTTGCATCACAACAAGATTAGGATAGTCTTTTAACTCCTGAATAAAGGAACGATGCCTGGAAAAATTAATATAAGCTTCATCAATTACTACCAGGCCAAAATAATTATTGAGGAGAGCTTCTATATCTTCCTTCATCAAAGAATTACCTGTTGGATTATTAGGAGAGCATAGAAAAATTATTTTTGTATGATCGTTAATTGCATCTTCAATTGAAGGGAGATTTAATTGAAATCCGGAGGTTAATAAAATTTTTTTTACGTGTACATTATTGATAGCTGCACTGACCCCATACATGCCATAAGTTGGCGGACAAATAATAATATTATCCAACCCCGGTTCGCAAAATGAACGCATCAGTACATCAATACACTCATCACTACCGTTTCCAATAAAAATCTGATTCGCAGGCACCCCTTTTATTTCCTGTAACTTTTCTTTTACTTTCCATTGCAAAGGATCGGGATAGCGGTTGTACCATTTAGTGAGAGGAGAGCCATAGCTGTTTTCGTTTGCATCTAAAAAAATGTTGGCTTCTCCTTTAAATTCATCGCGGGCGGTAGAATAAGGAATTAAATTTTTTATATTCTCGCGAAGAAGATTGTTAAGATTGAACATTATAATTTGATTTGGAAAAGGACCATTAAATTATTGATTATATTTTCATGCGTTGGTTTTCATTCGCTTTTTCTTATTTGAACAGCGGCAGCATGCCCTGCTAAACCTTCAGCTTCGGCCATAATGATAACTGTTGATGAAATATTATCTAACCCATTTTTACTTAACTCCTGAAAAGTAATTTTCTTCACAAAGCTATCGACACTTACTCCACTATAAGCTCTTGCATTTCCATTGGTAGGTAAGGTATGATTGGTACCACTTGCATAATCCCCCACACTTTCAGGTGAATAATTGCCTAAGAAAACCGAGCCGGCATTAACTATTTTTTCAGCTACCTCTTTAACGTTTGCACAACTTAATATCAAATGCTCTGCGGCATATTGGTTTAATAGTTCAATAGCCTCTTGTTCGTTTTCAACAAGAATTACCTTACTATTTGTCAGTGCTTTCTTTGCAATTTCTTTTCTCGGTAATTTTTCAACTTGAATTAATAATTCTTTCTTAATACTATCGATCACTGATTCTGATTGGCACACCAACAAAACCTGGCTATCCACTCCGTGTTCGGCCTGGCTCAACAAATCAGCGGCAACATAAGCTGGTATTGCAGTTTCGTCGGCATATACGGCTACTTCACTGGGGCCGGCAGGCATATCAATAGCAACACCTTCCTGCTGAACTAACTGTTTGGCACAGGTTACATATTGATTTCCCGGTCCAAAAATTTTATATACTTTTGGTATTGTTTCTGTGCCATAAGCCATTGCCGCAATTGCCTGCACGCCGCCAGCTTTGAAAACTTTGGTGATGCCTACCAGTTGGGCCGCATATAGAATTGCAGGATGAATCTCAGGTTTTCTACTTCCTTTTAAAAGTGAATATTGATTCGATGGGGGTGTACATAAAACTATTTCTTTGCAACCAGCTAATGTAGCCGGTATACCCAACATCAATATTGTTGAAAATAAGGGTGCCGTTCCTCCTGGAATATACAATCCTACTTTTTCAATACCAACACTTTTGCGCCAGCACTGTACGCCGGGCATGGTTTCAATTTTATCAACTGGCGCTATCTGTCTTTCGTGAAAAATTCTGATATTATCTGCAGCCTGCTGAATCGCAGCTCTCAATTCATCACTTACTAACGTAAATGCTTGTTTGAACTCCCCTTCAGACACCAACATTTTCTTAATGGCGATACCATCAAACTCCCTGGTATACTTTTTAACCGCCCTGTCTCCATTAATTTTTACCTTCTTTAGAATCTTTCTTACTTTTTTTTCCAGTGTATCGGTATCTAAAGTAGTCCGCTCAATAATCCCGGGCCATTCTTCTCTAGCCGGATATTTATATAATTTCATAATGTAAGTATTGCTTTTTTTAGTTGCGAGCTACGAGTTGCGAGCTACGAGTTGCGAGCCGAGCGCTGCGAGCCGAGAGCCGCGAGCTTCTTTATTCCGTCATTTCTCTTTTCTTCTTTGCCCTTTGCTCTTTCCTCTTTTCCTCCTTTCTCTTTTCTCTTTCCCTCTTTTCTCTTTCCCTCTTTTCTCTTTTCCTCCTTGCCCTTTCTCTCTTTCTCTTTTCCTACTTGCCCTTTCTCTCTTTCTCTTTTCCTACTTTCTCCTTTCTCTTTCCCTCTTTGCCCTTTGCTCTTTTCCTCTTTCCTCTTTTCTCTTTACTTCATATCACCATCTTTTCTATAGGTATCACTAAAATTCCCTGTGCGCCGGCACCTTTTAATTTTTCAATTTTATCCCAAAACTCGTCTTCACTTAGTACGCTATGAACACTACTCCAGCCAGATTCTGCCAATGGCAATACTGTAGGACTCTTCATGCCAGGCAATAAAGAAATAATTTCACTTAATTTTTCATTAGGCGCATTCAACAATACATACTTATTCCGTTTTGCTTTTTTAACAGAGCGAATACGAAACAACAACTTTTCTAATAATTGAATTTTTTCACCGGAAAGCTGGCTATTGCGGATTAACACTGTTTGTGAATTGAGAATTGTTTCCACTTCTTTCAATCCATTCATAAATAAGGTGGAGCCACTACTAACCAAGTCGGCAATTACATCTGCGAGGCCAATGCCTGGTGCAATTTCAACAGAACCGCTTATTTCATGAATATCTGCATCAATATTATACTGCTTGAGGTAATTGGTTACTAAAAAGGGATAACTGGTCGCAATCCGTTTTCCTTTCAGCGACGAAATACCATCGTAATATTGTCCGCGGGGAATAGCTATCGACAGTCTGCATTTACCGAAACCAAGTTCTTCCACCGTTGTTACTTTTTTATTCTTTTCATACAAAACATTTTCACCAACCATTCCAATATCGGCTACTCCATCTTCCACATATTGAGGAATATCATCATCGCGAAGAAAGAATACTTCCAGGGGAAAATTATCACTCTCTGTGCGCAATCGATCTTTCACATTCCTTAGTTCAATACCACACTCTTTGAGCAGTTGTACAGAATCTTCGTAGAGACGACCAGATTTTTGTATCGCTATCCTCAGCATTGTATCCATACGTTCTTTTTAGATGAATGATTTTAATAAAATAATTTTATTCTGGGAAACAATATCTTTTTTCAACAACAATCCAACTTAAAAGTAACTTATCGCATTTACCGGTGCATTTTTTGCGACAGGTCATTTAAACAAAAAAGGCTTACTATCGTAAGCCTTAAATATTGTCTGATCTATACAATACGTCATCTGCTTACCTCGTTGGCGGGATAGTGTGATGATGTGTATGAATTAATTGTTTCATTAAAGTGCAAAGATAAAGGTGCTTTTTCTATCGCCCAAAAAATTATTAAAAATTCTACAGCTCCCAACTCCAATTTATTTTTATTCAAGTATCTTCCTGTTTCAATAAGCAAATATGATAAAGGCAATTTACTTTAGTTTATTTTCCATTTTATTCTTATCCTTCAATATGTTTTATGGTCAAACAAAAAAATGGAAACTTGTTTGGGGCGATGAATTCAATTATACAGGACTGCCCAACCCCGCAAAATGGAATTATGATGTAGGTGGAAGTGGATGGGGCAATAATGAACTGCAATATTATACCAGCCAACGGAAAGAAAATAGCCGGGTTGAACATGGATTGCTCATTATTGAGGCGAGAAAAGAAGATTACAAGGATAAACAATATACCTCGGCAAGGTTAGTAACAAAGGGCAAAGCTGACTGGCAATATGGTAAAATTGAAGTACGGGCAAAAATTCCAGATGGTTTAGGCACCTGGCCAGCCATTTGGATGTTGGGTAGTACTACGCCGCTTAAATGGCCCGATGATGGTGAAATAGACATTATGGAACATGTTGGCTGGAACCCTAACTATTTTCATGGAAGCATCCATTGCAAAAAATTCAACCATATTATAGCAACTCAAAAAACCGATACTGCTATCGTTAAAGACTGTTTTGAAAAGTTTCATGTGTATGGAGTAGAGTGGGATATTGAGAAAGTACAGGTATCCATTGACGGTATTATTTTCTTTAATTTTAAGAACGAACATTCCGATTATGCTGCCTGGCCATTTGATAACAAGATGTATTTATTATTAAATATAGCCGTTGGAGGTAATTGGGGAGGTGCCAAAGGAGTTGATGAAAAGATTTGGCCAAAAAGAATGGAAGTAGATTATGTGAGAGTTTATCAATAAGGCAAATTTCAGACTAAATGAGTAATATTAGTGGAACTGATGGCTTTTAATAAGTGATCGCCAGTTAAAACAGATTTCTTTTTACTTATCGTTTTCAATGAATTAAAACACTTCCCCTTGTGGTAACAATTTACCTCCCTTATCCTTTTTTGATGAATTTTGAATTGCAATTCTATTGATCGCTCTTAAAAACCAATAAACAAATTTGGAATAAGGACTCCTTTATCTTAACAAAAAAAATTGTGGTTTACCATATTAAGGAAAAATCATTTTTAGCGAAAATAGCCGCCTGGAAATTAAACAGTAAACAGATGGCTATTGTTTTTGGCAGTACCATTCACTTACATAATACTTCTTCTAAAGAATTGTTGTCAAATAAAAAATGGTTGCTTCACGAGCTAAAGCATATTGAACAATTCAAACGATATGGCTTTATTAAATTTATTTTTTTATACCTTATAGAGAATTTGAAGCACGGCTACATCAATAACAAATTTGAGATCGAGGCCAGAAATGCGGAGGAGCAAAGCCCGATAAACCAGTGCGCAATTGTCATAAAATTGTTTTGAACGAACTCATCCGCACCATTAAACAGCAAATATAAAATTACGTCGGTCGACGTTGCCTGACTCGAACACACGAATTAAATTCATTTGATTATAAATCGGGTGATTCGTCGAAACACAATTCTCCGGCATGCACTTTTTTTACACACTCTGCAATCGTACCTGGAGAAGCTATTTTAATAGTATAGCCTTTGGCACCCAATTGGCACAATTCTTCCGCATCTTTCTTTGTATAAAAATTAGAAAGGCCCAGAATTTTTGCCTCAGGATGCCTTCTTAAAATATTCCTGGTTGCTTCAATTCCACTCATAGGTTTCATATATACATCCATGATGGTTACATCTGGCAACAATTCCTCATACAGGTTTTCTGCTTCCTGGCCCGACATACAGGTTCCAACCACATTAAACCGGTTATCGCGACTTAATAACTCTTTTAGTACCGTAAGCATCAGCAAATGATCATCAACAACCAATAAACTAATACTGTTGTTTATGTCGGCCCTTTGAAGAGCAGGCAAGGCAGGGGCAATCATACGATCAGTTTAAAAAATTTAATACGCGTTACTTACACAAAAGTTAGTGCTTTTTAATCAAAAAAAAATAAAAACTTAGCAATTAATTGCTTATTAAATAAACTAACGAAGAAATAGATTTTAAGATGATTTGCGTCATGAAAATGTTGGATAATTTGAGGTTTTGTATACAAGTCCGGGCAATTGTCAGTCATTCCCATCTTTTCCGAATTATTACAGGTTTTCAATCAAACAATTTCCTTAACGATATCCGGAACTTAAAAGTAAAATGTTCTG
>JBJXDV010000355.1:0-3074 GCA_046153465.1 Chitinophagaceae bacterium | reverse complement strand
CAAGAACCTGATTTTTAACCGGCCCGGTAATAATGGCTATTAATTCATCCATTCCAATTATATACGAGAGGAAGAAGTTGGCAATGATAAAAGCCAGAAAATAAAATGCAAAATGCTTAATTGCCTTTGTACGGATTTTAGAAGCCGTCCAGGGGGCCTTGTTTAATAATTTTTGATGAGCTGCATCACCTTCAATTAAATATTCAACTTTGCGGAAAAGCATCTCCATAAAAATTGTTTGTGGGCATACCCATCCGCAAAACAAACGACCGAAAGCGGCCGTAAAGAGAACAATGAATACAATAAATGTAACCATACCGATTCCGAAAATAAAAAAATCCTGGGGCCAGAAAATTTTCCCGAAAATAATAAACTTAGCTTCTGGTATATTAAATAGGAAGAAAGGACGGCCATTTACTTTTATAAAAGGAAGCAGAAAAAATAATATAAAAAACCCCCAGCTTACCCAGGTCCTGATATTGTAAAATTTGCCTTGTGGCTTTTGTGCAAATACCCACTTTCGTTTACCCTTTTCGTCTACCGTTGAAATTCTGTCCCTAAAGGAAGGGGTGGAACTGGTTGAAGTAGTCGTATGGTTAGTTATTCTCTGATCCATTATTATTACAGTTAACTACGTTGATTTCTATTGTTTTTTCAAAACGGTAGAATCTTGTTTTTTGGTTAGATCAACTTCTTTCACTAGTTCTCCCTGTGGTTCTTTTGGATTTGCAGGCTTGGTACCCACAAGGGTTTTAATATAGCTTGCAACCTGTGCTATTTGTTTGTTTGAATACGAGTTTTTCCATTGGGGCATTGCATTGATACCATAGGCTATTGTTTTAAAAATACTCTTAATATTATTTCCATGCATCCAATAATCATCTGTAAGATTTGGCCCAACATCTCCGGCACCATTCGGTTTATGGCAAGATGCACAAGAGGTGATAAATATTTTCTTTCCGTCGGTGATATCGCTTGCATCTGTCAGCATTGCTACATTGTCCTCATTGACCATTTCTCCTTTTTCTTTGAGATACTCTTTTATTTTTAATTCTGCGTTGGCTATGGAATATTCATATTCTTGTTTGCTTGAAAGTCCACTATGAGAAACATGAAATCGCCATAAATAAATTCCGGCTACTACAATGGTTAAATAAAATCCATATAGCCACCAGGGCGGTAGACGATTATCGAGCTCGCGAATACCATCATAATCATGACCAAGGTCGATATCGGCTTCCTGTTCGATAGGTCGTAGTTTATTAAAACGACTCCACCAGCTAATCGTTGTTTTTTTTACTACAACCGGATCAATTGCATTTTCCTTTTCTTTTTCAACCTTCAACAACATTTTAATATTAATGAGTAAGGCCAGGATAACAAATAATTCAAGAAACAAGACTGCAGTCATTATATAAAATGTGGTTGCCGACATTCCTCCGATTGAATTATTAATGGCAGCAGCCTGCTGAGTTTCCTCTCCCAGGGAAGTTGCACTGATGAATAATAGAAGAATAGTAAGAACTGCTCCTGGTGTACTTTTCTTTTCTTCTTTTGTTTCCCTGGTTTGTTTGTATTGTGCAGTTCCCAATAAAACATTGCCTAATAAACCAATAATCAGTAACAATAAAATCATTAAGATCAACAGCGTTACGGCAAGGGGATTATTGAGCAACGAAGAGCCAGGTCCATCATCTGCTTGTACTGGTTGAATACCTATCAATAGTAAGCCGGCAAATAAGATTGCGGCGTTTTTTGATTTTATACGCATAACGACTTTTTTAAGATATAGATAATTTAATTGTCTAAAGGAATCCGGCTTATTTCCCGGATTGTTTTTTTATCTGTTCTGAATACGCGAACAAGCATCACGAAAAAGAAGCTTACGAAAATAAGTAGGGATATTAATCCGTAAAAATCTACTCCACTTATTGTTTCTATATAGTGAATAAATTTCATGGCATTTTATTTATTGATGACAGTAGTAGTTTGCTGATTGATCATTTTAATATCCCTTCCTATCCGCTGCAGGTAAGCAATCACAGCGATAATTTCTTTACCGGGTGCAGTTTCTATCTTGTCTTTTTTTAGATTGGCTGCAATTGAATCGGCCTGTGTTATCAATACCTGATTGGCTATTTGATCGTAACCAACCGGATAAGGGATACCAAGTGTAATCATGGCTCTAATTTTGGCTGGGGTTGAGGATGTGTCTAAGTTATTTTCTACTAACCAACTATATTGAGGCATGATTGAACCGGGCGACATCGAACGCGGATCGTACATATGATTGAAATGCCAGCTGTCTGAATATTTTCCTCCTTCTCGGGCCAGGTCGGGTCCTGTTCTTTTACTCCCCCATTGAAAAGGATGATCGTATACAAACTCTCCCGCTTTCGAGTATTCGCCATACCTCGCTACCTCATCGCGGAATGGACGGACCATTTGTGAGTGACAGGTATAGCAGCCTTCTCTTATATAAATATCTCTTCCCTGTAACTCAAGCGGGGTATAAGGTTTTACACTTGCAATAGTTGGAATGTTTGATTTAATAAGAAAAGTGGGTATTAATTCAATGAGCCCACCAATAGCAACAACAACAAGACTTAGTACCAGCATTGTAAGCGGCTTTCTTTCTATAACACGGTGCCAGTATTCTTTGCTGGTGGATTTATTTTTTTCTAACGCAGGTGCTTCGGCAGCTTCATTGGCTATAAAGTTTCCTTTAGCTATCGTTTTATATAAATTGTATACCATTAACAATGCACCAACCAGGTAAATTGTACCACCAATACTTCGGGTAATATACATTGGTAGTATATTGGTCACCGTTTCCATGAACTGAAATTTTAATTGCCCCTCAGGTGTAAAAGACTTCCACATCAGGCTTTGCTCAAAACCTGCCCAATATAAAGGCACGGCATATAAAATGATACCAATGGTTCCAAGCCAAAAGTGATTGGTTGCAAGTTTTTTCGAATACAAAGGAGTATCCCACATTTTGGGAATCATATAATATAAAATAGAAAAGGCCAAAAAGCCATTCCAGCCAAGGCCACCAATGTGTACATGGG
>JBJXDV010000354.1:0-3577 GCA_046153465.1 Chitinophagaceae bacterium | reverse complement strand
GTTAGTATTCTTGGGCCCCACCACATATCCCAATCGTTCCAAAACATACCAAATGGGCCAGAGAAAACGCCTACTATTAGCGGCAAAGCAAAAATTAGCCGGGGAATCCATACATCGATATTGAAGTAAGCAGCTAAACCGCCTGCAACTCCACCCAACACTTTACTATCGGCACTGCGGTACAGTCTTTTAGTAATATTTGATTGTACCGATTTTGAAGGAACAATGATCCATAAAATTACATATACCCAAAACAGTGCAGCAAAGAATACCACAAAAAGAATTCGTGCAATAACCGGATCAATACCCAGGTAATTAGCTAACCCGCTCGCCACACCGCCAATCAATTTATCGTCTGCATTACGGTATAAGCGTCCACGGTTTGTGCCAGAACCATAGCTATAATTCTGTTGAGATGAATTTGTTTTTTGCTGAGACTGTTGAGAAGAACTGCTTTGGGTTTGATTTGGTGTTGCTCCACCCAATTCAGCTTCCTGAGCATCAAAATCTTCCGGGCGCCCAATACTCGCAATAACCGCATTTACATCATTATCAGCTATACAGGTAGTTCCTTTTTTCAGGCGCTCCGAAAATAATTCTGCAATTCTTCCTTCAATATCATTTATAATTTCATCACGGCCATCTTCAAGTGCAAAATATTTTCGCAAACTTTCTACGTATTGCTTCAGCAATTCATAAGCAGTTTCTTCAATTGGAATAATCCTGCCTTGAAAGTTTATGTTTATTACCTTTTTCATTGTCATTTTGTTTGAAAGGTTGAGGCCCCGCTTTCAAGCGGAACAGGTATTAGTTGGTGGTGGTATTTTCTGGATTTATTGTAATGTTGCCGGGCGTGATTGTAGTTGTTAGCGATTCTTTTTTATTGGCTAAGGCATTTACAGCATGTGCCAATTCGTTCCAGGTCGCTTCCAGCTCTTTATAAAAATCTTCTCCTTTGGCTGTTAACGAAAAATATTTACGTGGAGGACCCGAATTACTTTCAATCCATCGGTAGGTGAGCATATCTGCATTCTTTAATCGGGTAAGTAAAGGGTATAAAGTGCCCTCAAAAATATGAAGGTTGGCTGCACGCATTTCCTCTACAATATCACTTGGGTAAGCTTCACCCCGGCGAATAATAGAAAAAATGCAAAACTCCAGTATCCCCTTCCTCATCTGGCTTTGTGTGTTCTCAATATTCATAAAATGTATTTTAAAGCTAATGGTGAATAGACAGAGGTAAGTGAACAAGGGATAAGGCAAAGTATATGATTTCAATTCCCTCTATCTACGCCCCATTAGCAATTTACCTTCAACAACACAAAGATAAGGGTATTTAATTGTACTATGCAACACATAGTACTACTTTTTTAATGGTAATATCCTATATAGACTAATAAGTTTAGCGTTAAAGTCAATACGGGCAAGGGTTTCACAAAAATTAAGTATAAAAAAATAGTTTTTATAATGTTTATAAATGGCAACATATAATGCTGAGTGGTACAAAGAATAGAGCTTCAACATATAAATATTCGAACCTTAAAAATGAAAAGCCAGAATTTACTTCACGATTTTATGCCGGCCAGGTTTCATAAATAAGCAATTCTAAAGAGCGGGCGACAAATCATACAAAAAGATGACTTGTCGTATTCTTTCTTTTCAAAGAATTGTAATTGATCCTTTCACTTTATCAATAGTTCTTAGATTTACGGTCGAATAGATACTAATGATTAAAACCAATTACTGTTTACTGCTTTTTATTTACCTTATTCATTCGGGGTGTTCACCTTCTTACACAAAATTTGAGAAAGCCTATTCCTTTAATAATACCATTGATACGCCTGACTATGCAGATCTAAATTATTGGGCTGCTCATCCTTTTAAAAAAGATCCATCAGACAGTATCCCAAAGCCATTAAAAAAAACCTATCGATATGATTCTTCTGTAGATGTCTTTTTCTTGTACCCAACTTCCTTAATTAATAATAACGACGCCCGATGGAATGCAGCCATTTATGATGCCACCATAAATGCAAAAACGGATTACACAAGTATATTGTACCAGGCAAGTGTTTTTAATGAGTATCGTGTTTTTGCTCCAAGGTACCGGCAGGCTCACTATCGTTCCTATTTTACAAAAGATACTGTTGCAGCAATGGCCGCTTTTGAGTTGGCTTACCAGGATATTAAAAAGGCTTTCCTTTATTATGTCAAAAACTACAACGGCAACCGTCCAATCATTGTCGCTTCGCATAGTCAGGGTTCTACCCATGCAATGAGGTTGCTGAAAGAGTTTTTCGATGAATCTCCATTAAAAGAAAAATTAATTGCAGCCTATATTGTAGGAATGTATCTCCCTGAAAATTATTTTACAAATCTTAAACCATGTAAAGATTCTTTGCAAACCAACTGCTTTTGCGGGTGGCGCACCTTTCAAACAAATTATACTCCGGCATTTGTACAAAAAGAAAAAATAACAAGCAGCGTAACCAATCCAATATTGTGGACCACCAATACGAATCGCGCAACGTTGAAAAATAATCAAGGTGCAATCCTTCGAAAATTTAACCGTATTTATTATAATGTAGCCGATGCTCAAATTAAAGAGGGTATTTTATGGACACAAAAAATAAAATTCCCCGGAAGTTTTTTATTGCGAGCAAAAAATTATCATGTAGGTGATATCAATCTTTATTATTTAAATGTTCGGAACAATCTTCGTCAGAGAGTAATTGCTTTTAGAAAATAATATGAATTGTTTAGATGCCAGATCAAATACAAGGAAACTCTTCCAAAAAAATTGTAGTTATTGTACCAGCCTACAATGAGGAGCCGGTTATAAAAAAAATCTTATTAGAAATCCTGAAGAAAGGATATACCGTTATAGTAGTGGATGACGGTTCTGATATTTCTTTAAAGCAGTTATTGAATTATCTTCCCGTTTATTTTTTAAGGCACCAGGCAAATCTTGGCCAGGGTGCTGCTTTGCAAACGGGTTTTGATTATGCTAAAAAATTACAACCAGACTTTATAGTAACTATAGATGCAGACGGGCAACATCATAGCTCAAGTATTGATTCGTTGATTGAACCATTGATAACGAACAAGGCAGATATTGTACTAGGCTCTCGGTTTCTTTCGAAAGAGGACACAACGATTCCATTTGTAAAAAAAATAGTTTTACATAGTGCCAGGATCATAAACTATTTTTTTTCTGGATTGATGCTTAGCGATGCGCACAATGGCTTACGCGCATTTAACAAAAATGCCTTGCAAAAAATAAATATTACTGAGAACAGGATGGCACATGCTTCAGAATTTTTATTTGAAATAAAAAAGCATCGGCTCCGCTATAAAGAAGTACCTGTTACCATTGCCTATACGGAATATTCAAAGCAGAAGGGGCAAAGCGTTTGGGATAGTATAAGAATATTAATTGATTTAATTTTATATAAACTTTTTCAATGACAGGAATCCAACTTGTTTTATTAACCGGGGTAGCTTTTATAAGCCTGTATTTTGTTATAAGGCTTAAAAAAAAGTTGCTCGACCTTGTTCTTTTGGTTACTCTTATAAG
>JBJXDV010000353.1:0-20056 GCA_046153465.1 Chitinophagaceae bacterium | reverse complement strand
GCCTATGGCGTAGATCACCGATGGGGCTGGCGCGATTACAGCGAGCTACGTGTGCTGGATATATTTACCGGGGAACAAAAATCGATTACACATAACAGTAAATATTTTGCTCCCGACATTTCACAAGATGGTAGCAGGGTAGTAGCAGTAGAGGTGTTGCCAAATGGAAGCAATAGCCTGCATCTGCTGGATGGTAGCTCTGGTAAATTATTAAAAGTATTGCCCAACCCGGATAGTTTATTTTTTACCCATCCTAAATTTTACGGCACCGAATATATTGTATCGGCTGTTCGTAACAGGAAGGGAGAAATGGGATTAGGTGTAGTTGAGATAGCAACAGCTTCGATCGATTGGCTGCTTCCTTTTTCTATGAATGTAATTGGATTTCCCAATGTACAAGGCGATACCATTGCATTTACCGCATCTTCTGGTGAGCAGGATCGGCTCTTTGCAATCATCAATAAAAAAATTTACCGGATTAATACATTGATGAATAATAAGGCTACCGGTAATTACCAGTTGACGATTCGTAATAATAAAATGGCCTGGACAAGTTTTACGGCAGCAGGTATTCACATGGTTTCGCAAAATGCCAATGAGCAAACATTGGAAGAAATCAGCATCTCTGAACTGCAACCATCCTTGCCTGTTTATGGAATTAATTCCCTGCAACAATCGAAACCATTGCCGGCAATGATTGAATCTGCTAATTATCCCAATAAGAAATATTCAAAAGGTTTTCGATTATTTAACTTTCATAGTTGGTTACCCACGGTGAGCGAACCTAATTATGGTATTACATTTATCAGCGAAAATGTATTGAACACGCTGCAGACCGATGTATATTTTAATTATAATACCAATGAGAAAAGTAAAAAGATTGGTTTTACGCAAGCGTATAGTGCCCTATATCCATGGGTTCGTATTGGTGGCGCCTATACAAAAGACAGAAGCTCTACGTATCGCGGAAACCGGGTTGTCTTTGATGAGCTTGAAGCAAGAGCAGGTATATTGGTGCCATTGAATCTTACCAAAGGACGAACCTATAACTCTTTAGTGATTGGATCAGACTATGTATATGCAAAGCCTGAATTTCAAGGAATTTATAAGGATACTTTTAGCAACAAAGGATATGGATATATTAATTCATACCTCACCTTTTCAAGCCAGGTGCAAAAAGCGCGCATGCATATTTTTCCACGGTTAGCACAAACCGTTAGTCTCGAATACAACAAAGCGGTTACGGCTATTAAGGGAAATCAGTTTCTGGCAAATGGCACTTTCTATTTGCCAGGTATTTTTCAAAGCCATAACCTGGTACTGAATGCGGCCATTCATCGAAGAGATACGCTCCGATCTATTTCCTTCACCAATAACTTTCCTTTTTCGCGGGGATATTCAGAGCGTAATTTTCATCAGATGTATAAGGTATCTGCTAATTATCATTTCCCTTTAGTATATCCTGATTGGGGATTTGGCAACATTGTTTATTTTTTACGGATACGGGCAAATGCTTTTTTTGACTATACACATATTGTTGATTACACCACCACCCGCGTTAAAGTTTCCCGTGATTATCGTTCCTATGGTTCCGAACTTTTTTTTGACACCAAATGGTGGAACCAGCAACCAGTTAGTTTTGGTTTTCGCTACAGTCGCTTAATGGATGGAGGATTGCAGGGACTGGGCCCCAATCAATTTGAATTTGTATTGCCGGTGAATTTGATTAATAGATAAGATTTAAAAAAATTAAGGTAGAAGAAACCGAAAAAAAAATAAATCTCAAAAAAGTATCAATAAGTTCCCGAAAATCGTGCGTGTTAATAGTTGTGTTCTTCCTTCTTGATATTTTTTCTGTTCACTTGATTTATTTGTCAAGAGCGGTGAGACTTTCTTCAATTATTTTAATCTTAATCTCCGCATCTGCTTTTTTCTTTCGCTCCAATTCAAGTACTTCGAGTCTTGCATTAGAAATAAAACGCTCATTGCCCAGTTTTTTTTCAATGGAAATTAAAAATCCTTTTTGATAATCTAATTCTTTGATCAATTCCTGTTTCTGACTTCCGGTATCGACAACTCGTTCGGATTGCAGGTAAAATTTATCTTTTCCAATAACTGCAGAAATGGCACCGCTAACGGTATCTGTTACATAAGAAATACTTTCAGCATTTACCTGTTTATATATTATTTGTTCAATGTTCTTGTAACTCGAAGCATTCTCTGTTTGAATAAATAATTTAATTGTTTCTTTAGGTTTTAGTTGTTGTTTGTTACGGATATCGCGCAAGCCGGTAATCACTTCTTTCAATAATTGCCCCTGGTTTGTAATTTGTGTATTTACCAATAAAGGAGCAACCAGTTGCTTAATGGTTAAATCATCACCTTCTTTACGTCCTGTTAACTGATGATAAATTTCTTCGGTTAAAAATGGCATGAAGGGATGTAGCAACTGAATCAGCTCTTCAAAAAAATCAATTGTTTTTTCATATACAGTTGGTTCAATAGATTGTTCAAATCCTGGTTTTATCCATTCTAAATACCAACTGCAGAAATCATCCCATATTAATGAATAGATTGTTTTCAATGCTTCGCTCAATCTAAAATCTTTGTATTGGTATTCCAATTCAACTTTTACCTCATTTAACCTGTTTGCAAACCATAGTACTGCAAAGTTTTTCGACTCCTGGCTCCAGGCTCCCGTTTCGTGACTTACCCTCGACTGCCACATCTTCACCAACTTCAACGCGTTCCATAATTTGTTATTAAAGTTTCTTCCCTGTTCATTACTGCTTTCATCCCATAACAAATCATTTCCGGCAGGAGAGGAAATCATAATTCCAAAACGACAGGCATCCGCTCCGTATTTATCAATCAATTCGAGCAGGTCGGGAGAGTTACCCAAACTCTTACTCATTTTTCTACCCTGCTTATCTCTTACAATTCCCGTAAAATAGACTTCACTAAAAGGCTTTTCTTTTTTATATTCAAAACCAGCCATAATCATTCGTGCCACCCAAAAGAAAATAATTTCAGGTGCTGTTACCAGCGTATTGGTAGGATAGTAATAATTTACTTCTTCATTATTCGGTTTACTATAACCGTTGAATACTTCAAAGGGCCAAAGCCAGGAGGAGAACCAGGTGTCTAAACAATCTTCGTCTTGAACAAGTGTTGGTCTTGAAGTTCCCGGCTCCCGGCTTTCGGCTTCCAACTCCTGACTTGAGGCTTGCAATTCAGCATCTTCCTTAGTGGCAGCAACATAAACATTTCCTTTTTCATCATACCAGGCAGGTATCCGATGCCCCCACCACAATTGCCTGCTGATACACCAGTCTTTTATATTTTCCATCCAATGACGGTAGAGATTTTTAAACTTAACCGGATAAAATTTTATATCATCGTTTATAACTGCCGTTAGTGCAGGGCCGGCAATTTTTTTCATATCCACCCACCATTGCAGGCTTAACCGAGGTTCTACCACGGTATCCGTTCTTTCACTGTGTCCTACTTCACTGGTATACGCTTCGGTTTTAAGCAAATAACCGCTGGCTTCCAATTGAAGTGCAATTTTTTTTCGAGCCTCAAAACGCTCTTCGCCAATATAAATTTGTGCCGCTTCGTTTAGGGTACCATCATCATTTAAAATATCAATAACTTCCAGATGGTGCTTTAGTCCGAGTTGATAATCGTTGGTATCATGTGCCGGTGTAACTTTTAATGCACCGGTTCCAAATTCCATCGTTACATAATCGTCTGTGATAATAGGTATCCTGCGATTGATAAGGGGAACCAATGCAAATTTCCCGTGCAGATGTTTATAACGTTCATCCTTAGGGTGTACACAGATGGCGCTATCGCCCATAATTGTTTCCGGCCTTACTGTTGCAATAGTAATATATTCGGAAGTTTTATTTTCTAATCCGGCTTCGGCAATATAATATTTCAAAAAGTATAAGTTCTGCTGCGTTTCTTTTCTGATTACTTCTTCATCGCTCAACGCAGTTTTCGCTTTTACATCCCAGTTAATCATTCGTTTCCCCTGGTAGATATATCCTTTATTGTATAGGTCAATAAATACATTGATTACCGATTGGTAATAATCGGGATCCATGGTAAAACTCGTGCGATCCCAATCTAAACTACATCCTAATTTTTTTAATTGTTGTAGTATAATGCCACCATATTTTTCTTTCCATTCCCAGGCATATTTCAAAAATTCATCCCTTTTTAAACTTGATTTTTGAATACCTCTTTCCCTTAGCATTTGTACTACTTTTGCTTCTGTGGCAATAGAGGCATGATCGGTACCCGGAACCCAACAGGCATTTTTGCCCTGCATGCGTGCACGCCGAACAAGGATATCCTGAATGGTATTATTCAGGCAATGGCCCATATGTAATATACCGGTTACATTAGGAGGTGGTATAACCACGGTATACGGTTCCCGGTCGTCTGGCTTGCTGTTGAAATATTTTTTATCGAGCCAACGTTGATACCAATATTGCTCAGCTTGCTGATGTTCAAAATTTTTACTCAGTTCCATAATTAATGCTAACGTTCATTTTTGGCCGGCAAAAATACAAATTAGATAGCGTGTAATGGTGGCTCATTTCAATTAATAAAAAAAGCATCTTTTGATAAAGATGCTAAATAATTTTCCAGTGGCTATCATAGCCACGAATTTTGTGGTTGAGATATAAAAGATGAACTGGTGTTGCTTATGCGAACCAGTAGAGGTATGACAACAGCATAATGAAAGCTAAAAAGCCTACTGCCATAAGTGCAACCTTAATTGAATCTGCGATGTGAAATGAGTTTGCCTTTTTCATGCGTACTTGTTTTTAGTGTGAATAGTACGATCAAATAACAGTAATCAAAGGATTGAGACTTAGTTGTCGTTTTCACAAAAGATACAGAGGCTGTCGGGTAGGGGGTGTTCTAAACACAGGGCTATTTCTGGATAGCTCGACCCGTGAATTAAACAAAAGTAATATTTGGGTTTGATAACTGCAAGTCTTTATTGTTAACATAAAAAAATACTCCCAGAAAAGTCAATTTCTAAGAGTATTAATAATTTATCCTTTTCAGGAATAAAATCAATGTTGGGTGAACCAGAACGAGAAAAGCACTAATGCCGAAAAGTACAATACGGCAGCAGCGGCTAATGTAACGTTCTCACCTGCATGTTGTAAGTCGATCTTTTGCATGGATGTGGATTTTAGGGTTTAAAATGCACAGGGACGGATTGAGGGCCACCATTGGCCAGTATCTTAATATACTGAAAATCAAGAGCCGGATAGCCGGATGCTTTTCAATATTGGTTTTTCATTTTTGCAAATTAACCTCGGTTCTTCCTAACTTTAATCCTCATATGTACGCAATCGTCGACATAGAAACAACCGGTGGTTATGCAGCTAATAACGGCATAACTGAATTGGCTATTGTGTTTCATGATGGACAAAAAATTACGGGCAGGTACGAAACGCTTATAAAACCAGTGCAGGAGATACCCCGATTTATCCAGGTGCTTACCGGAATTACCCCTGCAATGGTGCAAAAGGCTCCCGGTTTTAATGAATTAGCACCTCATATTTTCGAACTTTTGAAGGGCCATGTTTTTGTGGCGCATAATGTAAATTTTGATTATTCTTTTGTAAAGCATCATTTATTAGAGGCTGGATATGAGTTGACCTGCCAAAAATTATGTACCGTTCGGCTTACTAAAAAAGTTTTTCCTGAATTAGTATCCTATAGCCTTGGAAACCTTTGCCGGCATTTTAATATTCCGATCGAACAGCGTCATCGGGCAGGAGGAGACGCAGATGCCACTGCTAAAATTTTTGATTTGTTATTAGCCAACAATGCACAACCGCAGATAGATAGTTTTATAAAACGGAAATCAAAAGAGCAATCATTACCTCCCCATTTACCAAAAGAAGAAGTTGAAAATTTACCATATACACCAGGTGTTTATTATTTTCACGATCAAAAGGGTAAAGTTGTTTATGTAGGGAAGGCAAAAAATTTGAAGTATCGGGTTCGAAGTCACTTTACGCATAATGGTAGCGGCAGGCAACGGCAGGAATTCTTAAGAACCATTCATCATATTACCTATAAAACCTGCAGTACGGAGTTGATGGCATTTATTTTTGAAAATGTAGAGATTCGGCGCTTGTGGCCACCGTATAATTATAGCCAGAAAAATTTCAATGCAGTATATGCTTTGTATTCGTTTACCGATCAGTCAGGATACCAGCGATTGGCAATTGATAAGAAAAGAAAAAACCTGAACCCGGTTTATACGTTTAACTTATTATCAGAAGGAAGAGAATTGGTGCATCAGTTGATAAAAGAGTTCAAGCTATGTCCGAAACTTTGCTTTATGCAAAAAGATGAAGAGGGCTGTGTTGGGCGGGAAGAAAAGACCTGTAAGGGAGCTTGTGAAAAAAAAGAAAAAGCCGCTACTTATAATAAGAGAGTTCAAAAAGCAATTGACTATTTAAATGATTTTTTACCCACATTTGCTGTGCTGGATGAGGGCCATCATGCGGAAGAACAAAGTTGTATCCTGATGGAGAAAGGTAGATTTTATGGAATGGGTTATCTGCCTTTGGGATCGGCCATCAATAATATTGAGGAGTTGAAATCGAAGCTGGTGCAATACCCCGAGAATGATTATATACGTGGATTGATTTATTCTTATTTGGAAAAGAAGCCAGAAAAAAAGGTGATTTTTCAACCTGCTTAATCAATGGACCATGAAGGTTGTTTCTAACTATTATGTACATCTCTTTTTTGTTTGGTTATTCCTGATAGCGTGTAAGTCGGATAGGCCCTTAAAAGAAATACAAAAAAATGAAGTTACTGATCAACCGGCTGTGATGAGTGCCGCAGATTTAATACCTGAATTCAGGAAAGAAATAAAGAAAGAACCCATCGCATCTTACCAGGAAAAAACAGACAACCCGCTGAACAATTGGTATTTCCGGGTCTCGATCTTCGAAACTCCTAAAACATTTCATTATTTATTGAAGTTGCAATTTGAAGAAATTATTGGCACTGATACGTTGAAGCTTCCAAATTTTGGTACCCTGCCCGAGCCCGTTATACATAAAGGACCTGAAAAATATTCCTGTATTATAGGGTTTTTGGACATTGATAAAAAATTCCGGGAGTATAAAAAAGTGTATGTGAAGAATAATGTCTTAAAAATTACGGCAATCAAGCACTATTCGGTAGCCACCTATCAAAAAATCAAGCACTAAAAATCTACATTCTTTTTTATCGCCCAACAAAACCTATGCGCCTGCCTGGATTCCTTCGGCTGGTTGCGGGAATAAGTAGTGGAAAAATTTCTATAAATTTTGGAAATATTTCCATATCTTTATGTTCTAATATATTTTTATGGGTACAATTGTTGCGGAAGCCAGGAAAGTAGAGAATGTGCTGGCGAAATATGAAAAGTTAAGTGAGAATTCAATGGCTGTTTTACTCAATTCAAAAAAAGGGTTGAAAGCGCAGGCTGTTTTTGATTTTATGCTGGTATCGCAGTTTCCAAATCAAGTGGTAGAGCAATTATTAAAAAAAACAATCAAAACCTTTACGAGTTATAAAGAAACCAATACAGTTTTGGATGCTGTTATCAGCGAGAAACTGTTAAAACTTTTTGGACTCTATCAAAAAGGCAGTTTGGTATTCGGTTCCCTGGACGAATTCGTGAAATGGACGGATATGCCTGCTTTTGGATTGGGCGAACAGCTTCCTTCCTCCTTATTAGATACCATTACCGGCATTGAACTGGTGCGTGAAGAACTAATCCGTATTGAGTACGGGGATACGGCTTAGTTATGATAGTCTATCGTATAACGTTAGCTAAACATGCCGGCAAATTAACCGCTTCGGGAAATGCTGCGAGATGGAATTCCAAAGATGTCGCCATTATTTATACGGCTTCCTCGAGGTCATTGGCCTGCCTGGAAAATGTAGTGCATCGAAGCTCAAGAGGTTTGCAGGAAAATTTCCGAACAGTAATTATCGAAATCCCCAATAGCTTAAAAATTTTGATGATCGATAGAAAAGACCTCCTTCGGGAGTGGAAACAGTTTGGCAATATGCCCTATACGCAGTCGATGGGCGACAAATGGGTGAAGGAGGCCATATCACCGGTACTACGCGTTCCGTCGGTGATTATACCGGAAGAATATAACTATCTCCTTAATACTTCGCATAAGGATTTCGGTAAAATCAAATATCTTGGAAGCGAACCTTTTACTTTTGATAATCGATTGAAGCAATAGACATGGGAGCCGTAGTTGCTACAGATTTTTGGACCTCCGGGCAGAGTCCTCTGGCGCATGCACAACTACGTTAGGTTAGGCTCTGCGGAGATTTAAAGGTTGAAGTCTGAGATAATCCAGTAAATTTTATATTGACCGATGCACTGGCTAACACTATAAGCATCAATCCACCGATTAACAGAAAATATTTCTTGTTTTTTGTTATGTTGAATATTACTTAATTAAAATTCAATTGGCCTTTCTTTTTTTAGTTGCAATTACCGCATTGCTCAATTTATGCACTAACTCAGGATCGGTATTTTCTTCCTGGCTGTTAACGATAAAATAAATCTAAAAACTATACCTGTTTTTTCTTATTGATTTTTTCAGCAAAGCGGCAGCCTTTTTTTGCTTTTCTTCAATTCGTTCCTATTCGTTCTTGTTGCCATGAATAAGATTGATGAATTGGGAAATTGGTACATATGTAATTGATTTTTTTTAATGAGCCATTTATAGGTTGTATTGATTTTGATAGATTAAAACGTACGAATTGCACGAACTTTTAAAGAGGTGCCCTTGCTATACCAAGATTGAACCCCTGTTGAAAAGTTGAAAGACCACGCACTATTGCTGGTTGCCTCCGAAGAACTCCAGTAGTTAACCCCAAAATTATTACCGATATTAAATCTATTCGTATATAATTTATTAAGTTCATCTATACTTGGCAAATACCAATCACTGTATCCATTTAATAGTAAGTCGTAACATAGTTTTGCAGCTATTCCCGCCGTAGTGCAACCTGCTACAATTTCATTTGTGTTTTGATTGCCCGTACCCACTAAAGTACCGTCTGCACCGGTTATTGGTGACCCAAAGCAACCCCAGGGAATATTACTCCAATTATCAAAAACCGAAACAATTAACCCATGAGTTTGTCCTGCTACATACCCAAGGTCTGTTGGTTGAAAAATATAAGCTACTAAACCCCCTTGGTAGCTGTCTCCAATTACTATTGGTGTGGTAAAGCTTATTTCATTACCATAAGTAGTGCCAATGTTATTACTTGCATAAGCTCGTACATAATAAGTTACTCCCGGAGAAGTAAGGCCTGTTAGATTGCTGGTGAATGATCCGGTACCTGTACCATCTGTTGTTTTAGTACTTAATACTGTTGTAGGATTTGGCGAGGTACTCCAGCAAATCCCGCGGGCTGTAACAGGAAACCCACCGTCGGCAGATATGTTACCACCGCTAATAGCCGTGGTAGTGGTTATTGAACTTACTGAGGTAGTAGCAGAAATTGTCGGGGAACTAGCAGTTGTAGTGAAACTTACCTGGGTACCATAAGTTGTACCCCCGGTATTTGTAGCATAGGCCCTTACATAATAAGTAGTGGCTGAAGCAAGGCCTGATATATTACTTATAAATACACCGGCACCAGTACCATCCGTTGTTTTAGTACTTAATGCTGTTGTAGGATTTGGCGAAGTACTCCAGCAAACTCCACGGGCTGTTACCGATGCTCCGCCAGCAGAAGTTACATTTCCACCACTTACAGCAGAGTTATTATTAATTGAACTGGCTGAAGTTGTAGCTGCAACAGAAGGCCAGGCTACTGTTGTTGTAAAACTTATCTCATTACCGTAGGATGTTCCAATACTATTGGTTGCATAAGCCATTACATAATAAGTAGTAGTTGGACTAAGTCCAGTCAAACTACTTGTAAATGTGCCACTACCTGTTCCATCTGTAGTTTTAGTGCTTAATGCTGTGGTTGGGTTTGGCGAAGTACTCCAGCATATACCCCTTACCGTTACTGCCGTTCCTCCATCAGAGCTTATAGTTCCACCACTGGATGCTGTGAGATCGGCAATTAAACTTACAGCCGCTGTTGCTCCCAATATTGGCGGTGCAAAGGAAGCTGTACCACCAATCATATTCGTCCAGGTGCTTCCATTATACACCTGCATTTCACCTGTAGCTCCACAGTTGCTGCACCAAATCATTAAGCCTGCTACGGGAGTGGCAATTGCACTCTTTTGTACATAGGTCATCCGGGGTGGCAACAACCCTTTGGTTGTTGAATTTATTTCTAATTGTGCTGATGCACTAGGAGCGTTGGTACCAATACCTACCTGTGCATGTACTAATACTGCATTCAATAGTACGATTGTACCTAAAAAATATCGAATAAATTTCATAAATAAATTATTGAGGATTGGTTAACGTTTTTGAAGATGTAAATGATGCTGACCGCCATTCGTTAATGTAATTTTTAGTGTATACATTCCAGCCGGTAATGCCTTCACATCATAGGTAGGCAGGGGCCGATCCCATTTTTTAAGGAGAGCGCCATTGCTATTATATATCTGTACAGATTTTATAAGGTCGTGACCAATGTTTTCAATTTTAAATTCATGTTCGAACGGATTCGGCGTTACTTTTAAACTACTCTTTTCAATTACTTCATTAACAAACACCACTGCAGAATAGGTAAATTTTCCATCTTCATCTACCTGCTTAATGCGGTAATAAAGTCGATCTGGTTGATAAGCATCATCTGTATGTTTATAAATCTGTATAGTTGACGAGGCAATATTGTTACGGATCGTTTTCCAATGAATTCCATCCAAACTTTTTTCAATTTCGAAGTGACTAACAGAACGTTCGGCCAGTGTTTCCCATTCTACGAAAACAACAGCACCTTTTCGATAAGCAGTAACGGCACCCCAGGTTAAAGGCAGGGGAGACAGGGCGCTGGCCAAAGTAATTTCATTGAATACTTTGTTGCTGAATGTATTTGATACTACAAAATTATTGATTGCATCATTGGTAGTACTGGGTACATTTTGCCAGGTACTGCCGGTATGAATATTCACCTTTAAGGTAGCTTCATCCAACCCGTTTAACTCGGTATCGCTATAATAAAGACGAATAGTACCACTAAACGGAGCTGTATTGGTACTGAAATGATAAACTCTTGCGATATATGGGTTACTACTCGGATGGATGATAAGTCCGTTTTTTGAAAGTATCACTCCATTGAGTGCAAAGCCAGCCGTAGGAATAATAGAAAGTCCTTCTGAAGAAAATTCGGTGCCGGCAGCAATATAAAGATCGGTGCCGGCAGAAATATTAACTTGATTTTGAGCGGCACTAAAAAGAACGGAAAAGAAACAAATGCCAATAAAGTATATTTTTTTCATGGTTTGGATTGTATGATTAAGTAACGGTAAATAGAGAATAACAAATACATGCCTCAAAGCAGTCTTCGCCATAAAATGATAAATTAAGAGTTTTCTATTAGTGTTTATTCTAACTATATCTATACAATTACTAAATGACAAAAAAAAGCCTCCACTTTTTTTCGTAAGTAGTAAACTTATACCTTGAGAGAAGAAAAAATTATTGGGCTAAAAAAATCACTATTTAGCAATTCATTTTGGGAAATTTTTCTGAGATATGTTTTGCGAATAACTGTACTGCTATTCAAAAAAATAGTTGCCAGTGGCAGCATTAAAATTCAAGTATCAATTCAATTGTTCTTTGCACAACCTAAACTTATTAGTATCAAATAGGAGCGTCACTTTTTTTTTAGATTGGAATCTTAAATTATCTTTTAAAGGCCTAAATTGTAAGCGGATAGCTCCTTGGCAAATACACCACGTACAGAAGCGACTAAAAAAGATTGCCTGAGAACAAACCCAGCAGAATGTGTAGAGAATTTAAACAATTATTAAAACAGGTTGCCCAAATTTACCCGAAGACTATTTCATTAAAAATAGCAGTACATAAAGGCTGCCTGAGCGGGTTGTTTTTTTTATTGTTATTTGTTTCATGCTCGCAGTCGAAAGATACCTTATTTACACAACTAGAACCTTCCCAAACTGGCATCGATTTCATCAATAAAAATGTGGATTCAGACTCATTGAGTATGCTCGATTACCTCTATTACTATAATGGCGCGGGTGTTGCTATAGGAGATATTAACAATGATAGCCTGCCCGATCTTTATTTTACATCCAACACCGGCGGCAACAAATTATACTTAAATAAGGGCCATTTTAAATTTGAAGATATTACGTTAGCAGCAGGAGTAACCGGCGCTTCCGATTGGACCACCGGTGTAACCATGGTCGATATCAATGAGGATGGATTTTTAGATATTTATGTTTCCACCGTTGCTAATCACAAGCCGGGGAATAATGATAAATCGTTTTTTAAAAACTCGAGAAACCAATTATTCATAAACAATCGTAACAATACCTTTACAGAAAACGGCGCAAGTTGGGGATTAGCAATACAAGGATACAATACGCAGGCTGTATTTTTTGATTACGATAAAGATGGTGATCTTGATCTGTTTCAATTACAGCATTCGGTACATCAAACGGATTCCTATGGATCAATTGATTTGCGGAACAACTACAGTGAAGTAAACGGAGCTAAATTATTCAGGAATGATGGAGCGGCACATTTCACTAATGTAACAAAAGGATCGGGTATTATCAGTAGTGCATTAGGATTTGGGTTAGGCGCTGCTGTAGCAGATATTAACCAGGATGGTTATGATGATATTTATGTAAGCAATGATTTTCATGAGAACGATTATTATTATCTAAACCAGGGCAATGGTACATTTAAAGAAATAAATGCCATTGCTTTTGGGCATGAATCAAAATTCTCCATGGGAAATGATATAGCTGATATCAATAACGATGGATGGCCCGACCTGATGACTACCGATATGCTGCCCACCGATGAAAAAATTTTGAAATCATCGTTGGGAGATGATGCGCCGGATATTTATGCATTGCAGCGGAGCTTTGGTTATTCAAACCAATATTCGCGCAATTGTTTGCAATTAAATACGGGCAGGGGAATGCAATTTGCAGATATTGCCTTGTACAGTGGAGTAGCTGGTACAGATTGGAGCTGGTCGCCTCTAATAGCCGATTATAACTTAGATGGATATGCGGATATTTTTATTTCTACCGGAATTAAGAAAAGACCCAATGATTTGGATTATATAAAATTTATTACAAATCTGCCTCAAAATTCTTCCGTTGGTAAATCAAAGGAAAATGATAAAAAGTTGCTTGCGCAAATGCCAGGCGGCAAATGGCAAAATTATATTTTTGAAGGAAGTGCCTCATTAAAATTTAAAAACCAATCTAATAATTGGGGTTTCGAAAAAGCGACCCTTTCACAGGGTGCTGCTTATGCCGATTTAGATGGCGATGGTGACCTTGACCTCATCACCAATAATATGAACGAACCTGCAGGTATCTACAAAAACAATACTATCGAAAAAAATAAGGATATTAATTTTTTAACGATTACCCTTAGAGCAAATTCCGGCAATACATTTGCAATTGGAGCTAAAGTATTTTTATTTGCAGACAGCTTATTACTGTACAAGCAGGTACAAAACTCTAAAGGATTTATGAGCAGCAGTGATCTTTCCTTATCATTTGGATTGGGAAACAAAAAAAGGATAGACAGCTTACTAATTATTTGGCCAAATAATAGATATCAAATTATAAAGTCAATTCAAGTAAATAGAAGAGTCAATATATCGTACGACAGAGAAAATACAGATTCGCTATTAAGTGAAAGAAATTTTATCGGACATCTTTTGGGTAGTAATGAAAAGGAATTGTTTGCAGACATAACTGAAAAATCAGGTGTGCATTATAAGCATGAAGAAGACAGCTACGTCGATTTTAATGATCAATGGTCAATACCTCATCAATTATCTACTCAAGGACCGAGAATAGCAGTAGGTGATGTAAATAAAGATGGGCTCGAAGATTTTTTTATTTGCGGCGCAAGGAATCAGTCAGGGCAAGTTTTTTTACAACAAAAAGATGGGAGATTTAAAGCATCTGCCGATAGTGCTTTATTTGTTGCCGACAAAGATGCCGAAGATGTAGATGCCGATTTTATAGATGTTGATATGGATGGAGACTTAGATTTATATATTGTGAGCGGAGGAAATATCTATGCCGAAAATAATCCATTGCTCAAGGATCGATTATATATTAATATTGGAAAGGGACATTTTGTTCGTTCATCGAATTTGCCCGATATGAGGGAAAATAAATCAGTTGTTCGGGTGGCAGATATTGACAAGGATGGAGATCCTGATCTTTTTATTGGTGGCAGATCAATTTCAGGAAATTATAGTAAAATACCTGCATCTTATCTATTAATAAACGATGGTCAGGGAAAATTTAATTTTTCAGCAGATAGTATTACCGACAGTTTAAATCATCTTGGAATGGTTACCGATGCTGCATGGATAGATATTGATAACGATAGTTGGCCTGATTTAGTAATTGTTGGAGAGTGGATGCAGCCTTTGTTATTTATTAATAAAAAAGGAAAACTAATTAAGTCCGCATTAACTAATAATGATTTATCATTAAGTGGTTGGTGGTGCTCCATAAAAACTGGCGACTTAAATGGAGATGGGTACGATGATTTATTAATCGGCAATTACGGGCTTAATAGCAAATTAACAGCCAATAAAAGTTATCCAATAAAAATGTACAGCAAAGACTTCAGCGAGAATGGCAAAATAGACCATCTGCTTGCAATAGAAAAGGAAAAAAAATATTATACGTTCTTAAATAAAGAAGAAATAGAAAAGCAGCTTCCTTTTATCAGGAAAAAATTTTTAAAGTATGGAGAAATGGCAGGTAAAACAGTTGAAGAAGTATTTGGTGATAGACTGAACAATGCAAAAATAGTTAGTGCTAATACATTTGCATCATTGGTATTGCTCAATGATGGAACCGGGAAATACATCCCATCGTTATTACCGTCTGCCTTTCAATGGGCTCCTTTATTTGCTTTTGGAATTGATGATTATAACAAGGATGGAAAAATAGATATACTGGCCGGTGGCAACTTCTTTGGCACTACCCCTTATGAAGGCCGTTATGATGCCATTCCTCTAACGTTGGGAATTGGAGATGGTCAGGGAATCTTTCATCCTACCATTCCTATTCCCCTATCTTTCGAAAATATCCGTGGCGAAATAAGAAGTATTCAACCAATAAAGTTAGCAAATCGAAAAAAAGGGCTATTGATAGCGATCAATAATAATCGAATAATGGTTTTAGAATATTAAGTAAAATTTCGATACCATATATTTTATTAATGGAAAAAATACCGATGGCTAATTTCTACTACCTTTAAATAACTGAATTAGGAACACATAACTCCAAATCTTATCTTGACAACGATTGTATAAAGGATTTTTATGAAACAATTTATATTCCTAATGATACTACAAATGCAATTGTAACTAAATAGGTTTATGGAAGAAGTTTTGGTTAACGGCAAAATGCATTGATGAAATACCCGCGGCAAAATTGGTTCAATCTTTTTATTGTACGCAGTTTGTGCTGTGTATGGTTCTTAGTTGCAACAACACCCTCCTTTTCCCAGTCGCTTCAACCAACTTTTATTGCACTACCGGGGAGTCGAAGCTATACCGATATCCGAACAGTATTGTTAGATCGCAAACAATTTTTATGGTTTGGTTGCAACCAGGGCCTTGTTCGATTCGATGGAAGTAATTATATAAAATTCAATACCGATACGTCGTCGAAATCAATACCAACCGATAAAATTACTGCCCTTTTTGAAGATAGCAACGGAAATATCTGGATCGGTACAGCGGATAAAGGGTTATTTCTTTATACCCATCAATCAGATTCGTTTCAAAAGCTTTCCATGCTTGGCAATTTTTCCATTGGTGATATTCGTGAATTTCAAAACCAACTGGTTATTATTGCCAATAAAGAACTATACCTCGCCGATTCCAAAAACAAAACAGCATCTGCATTGCCTGCAACCGAAATATTAACAAAAGAAAAAATATCTGTTATTGCGTGCCTGCCAGATCCTTTAGAAAAAAATAAACTCTGGATCTTAAGTTCAGCAGGATTGTACAACTACCATGCTTCAATGTTAACAAAAGTTCATAACCATTCTTA
The DNA here is from genome assembly GCA_046153465.1 of Chitinophagaceae bacterium. Taxonomy (GTDB): domain Bacteria; phylum Bacteroidota; class Bacteroidia; order Chitinophagales; family Chitinophagaceae; genus Endoryza. Next base: position 3,771 of record JBJXDV010000353.1, on the reverse strand, counting down.
TTCAGTAGATGAAATTTTCAATCCGTTAAAAACCTTGTCCTGTTCCGGAGAAGGCAATATTTATTCTGCCAAAAAAGGAACTGGACTGATAGAGTATTCCTCAAAAACAAATACAACGAGCATCTACCCGTTCTCTTCGCAAAAAGGTAAAGCGTATACCTCTAACAATATTGATGCATTACATGAATTCGATGAAAACAATACCTTGGTTAGTACTCAGGACAGTGGCTTAGCCTTATTTAATCATCGTAAAAAAAAATACTTTTTTTTTACACAAAAACAATTTCCCGAATCTGATATCTACCGGTTCCAAGTAACTGCTATTGTTGCTAATAAAGAGAATATGGTTTTGGCAACACAGAATAAAGGGATTTGGGTTTACAATATGTCTTCAGCCGGGAGATTTACTTCTATACCGGTTATGTCGGTTTACAATAAAGTTCCAGGCAGTTTATACGCCCGATCGCTTTTTACAGATCGGGAAAATGATTTATTATATATCGGGAGTTTTTATGGCGATGGTTTATATATCTATAATTTGAAAACGGGCAAAACCGTTTCCTATCCATTTATTAAAAACATAACTGCCGCCTCTACACTTATCGTAAACTGCGTTTTGAAAGATGCTTCAGGAATTATTTGGGTGGGTACTCAAAACGATGGTCTATTAATTTTTGACGATCTTAAAAATCAACTAATTCATGCAGCAGAGAAATTTACAGGACTTGCCTCTGTAAAAACAAAGAAAATCTATTGCTTACTGGAAGACAAAGAGAATAATTTATATATTGGTACGGGTGGGGACGGATTGGTTATTGCTAACGCAACCAGAGATAACTTAAGTAGTTATTTGCATGATAGTACGAATGCTAAAAGTATTTTAACTAATGATATTTTTGCAGAAAGATTTTTTGAGGATAGGAGTGGAAACATTTGGATCTCTACCACAAAAGGTATAAGTATTTTTAACCCTGATGCTAATCAATTTTACAGTTTTATTGATGAACCGGGAAAAACAAACAGTATTCCGAAAGCTTTCTGGTACCCAGTAACACAGGATCAAGAAGGTTTTATTTATATCGGAACAAATGAAGGCATATATAAAATACAAGCCGGCGAAAAAAATTTAAACAACGCAAAAAGGCTCACTGTTAAAGATGGCTTGGTACATAACAATGTATACAGTATTGTCAAAGATCATCAGGGATTGCTTTGGATGACTTGCCGCAACGGAATCAGTTGTTACAATCCTTCCGATCAATCTTTTAGAAATTTTACCTATAAAAATGGGTTGCCGGCGCAAACACTTTTATCTCCTATGCATTTGTCGGATGACGGAATAGTTTATCATGGCTCGGTAGAAAATGTTTTCTATTTTAATACCTCCACCATTTTTAACGCTGTTAACGATTCAAAAGTTTGGTTAACGGGGTTAAAAATAAGTGATAAGGATTCGATCACAGGTCTTCGCCTAAATAGTATCCCGGCAATTCATCTCTCGTATACGCAGCACTCTTTCTCCTTCTCTTATACAAATCCCAGGGTATACTACCCCGAAGCTGTCCGTTACAGCTATATGCTGGAAGGAGTTGATAAAGACTGGCGGATCACTGAAGAAAGAAATTATGCAACCTATACTAATATTAAACCTGGCAGATATCATTTTAAGGTAAGGACAGCTAACGCAGATGGTCATTGGAGCTCCGATATTAAAGAAATTTCAATAGAGATTACTCCACCATTTTGGCAAGAATGGTGGTTTATTGCACTCTGCGGTGTTGCCGGCTTTGTGGCCGTGATCAGTATCCTTAAAAAAAGAGAAAAAAATATTAAGCGTAGAGAAGCAGAAAAAACAGAAATTGAAAAATTACGAGCTGCTAACTATCAATATCAATTAGAAATTGAACAGGTAATAAATTTCTTTGCTACTTCCATATCCAATCAAAAAACTGTTGACGGGATGTTATGGGAGGTTGCCAAAAATTGTATCAGTAAATTAGGTTTCGAAGACTGTGTAATCTATCTGCTCGATCCGGATAAGAATATTCTTGTTCAAAAAGCAGCCTGGGGGCCTAAAACAACTACAGAAGATACCATTCTTAATGCTATTGAAATACCCTTGGGAAAAGGCATTGTTGGATCGGTAGCGATAAAAGGAAAACCAGAAATTATCGGGAATACATCTAATGATAGTCGTTATATAAAAGATGATGCTCTGCGCCTGTCGGAGATTGCTGTACCTATGATTAAAAGCCAAAAAGTCATTGGAGTAATCGACAGTGAAAACCCCCAATTGAATTTCTACACACAACGGCACTTGCAAATACTTACCACGATTGCCTCACTTTGCGTTGATAAGATTGATAAAATAAATGCTGAACAGCAAACAAGGGACAAAGATATTGAAGTGCTGCAGTTGAATAAAGACCTTGCAACCTCCCAATTGACTGCTTTACGAGCACAGATGAATCCGCATTTTATCTTTAATGCACTAAACAGTGTTCAGCAGTATATTTTGCAGGGAAATGTAGATGAAGCTAACAGGTATCTTTCAAAATTTTCTAAACTGCAACGTGATATATTGAACAATAGCGATCAGCCTTTTATTACACTTGAAAAGGAAAAAGAAATACTTGAATTATACCTGCAATTGGAGCAGCTTCGATTTAAGGATACCTTTCATTATTCGATCGTAATTGAGGAACAAATAGAACCTACCGAAGTGAAAATTCCACCAATGCTGATACAACCATTTATAGAGAATGCAATATGGCATGGATTAATGCCCAAGGTAGGAGAGCGAAGGCTAGATATTCGGTTTGATATCTCCGACAAGGATATCCTTGAGTGTACTATCGAAGATAATGGTATTGGCCGGGAAGCAGCGGAACAATTGAAATTACTAAATTCCGGTAACACAAAACATCAATCTAGAGGAATGAACCTGGTCTATGATCGATTAAAAATTCTTCGACAACAATACCTGCAGCCTTTTGAAGTAGCTATTGAAACGATAAAGGATAAGGATAACAATGTGGCGGGCACCCTGGTATCGGTTTCTCTATTTGCTGGATACTAGCCCTTTTTTATATAAAGCCCATTCGCCAACAGTTTTCAAAACCTCATAAAAATTAGAAAACTATTTATTCTTTTAGTATTTTGTACGGGTGATTACTGCCTTGATTATAGATGATGAACCCTCAGCAATAAATACGCTGCGGTTAATGCTGGAACGATATATTCCTGAAATAGCGGATATAAAAACTACCAGTGATGCACAGCAAGGACTTGATCTAATAATTACAAATAAACCAGATTTGCTTTTTCTGGATATACAGATGCCCACTATGACAGGGTTTGACTTGCTAAAAAAGCTGCCAACAATTAATTTCAATATCATTTTTACTACAGCTCACGATCAATATGCAATTGAGGCTATCCGATTCAGCGCGTTGGATTATTTATTGAAACCGATCGATGCGGATGATCTTAGAAATGCGTTTGAAAGATTTGTAGAAAAGAGAGCCAGTAGCCTCCAATCAGAATCTTTGTACAAAAACTTCATGTATAATTTATCGGTAGAAAACAAAAAGGATTTTAAGTTACCATTGCCCACAACACAGGGAACTTTCTTTTTCAAGCCAGAAGAAATTATACGATTGGAAGGCGAAAGCAATTACACTCAATTCTTTTTTGTTAGCAAATCAAAGTTGCTTACTTCACGAACGTTGAAGGACTATGAGGAAATCCTGGTAAACCACGGATTTATCA
>JBJXDV010000352.1:0-21274 GCA_046153465.1 Chitinophagaceae bacterium | reverse complement strand
GATACCTGCCGCAGCTCTGGAAAAATCGAATTGGCTTGACCGTCCCACAGGTATATCTTCTAAATAGACTCATTAACCAAAACGGCTCTACGTTCATGAGGAAATTATTGTGCTATTCTCAAATCTTGATATCAACACAAGGTATTCCTCTATGAATTTTATTTAATCGCATTAATGAAGGTTTCCATTTCTTTCATCGTCCCTATCGTTATCCTGGTCCACTTACCATTCTCTTCATAAATTCGCGTGCCTTGAATATTGCTTTTATCCAATTGCCTGAAAAAATCTTTTTTGTAAGTTGCAAGTGAAAAATATAAAAAGTTTGCATGAGAAGGAACACAAACAATATTTAATCGTTTAAGCTGTTCCATCGTATACTTTTTTACCTGTTCGTTTAATACATACACTTGCTTGCCAAAGCTTTCATCCTCTATTGAAGCTAGCGCACCGGCAGTGGACACGACGCTACTACTGCCGTTAGGAGACGATTTTAATTCACTTAGTGCATTAATAGTTTCCGGATAAGCAATAGCATAACCGACCCGTGCACCCGCCAATCCATGCATTTTTGAAAATGTTTTTATAACAATCAGGTTTTTGTTTTCGTTGGTAAGGCTACTTACAGAAAGTTGAGTAGTGAAGTCGAGGTAGGCTTCATCGATCATCAGTATTCTTTTTTGAGTAACCTCCTTTATAAATGAAACAAGGTCTCCTCTGTCACAAATAGTACCGGTTGGATTATTTGGGTTACAGAGATAGATCAATCTGGTATCTGCCTTAATCGCTGCCAACATCGCTGGTAAATTATTTTTCTTATCCGTGGTTAGGGGAACTGTAATTTTTTTTAATCCCAACTTTTCGGAAGGAGATGTCCAATAGTCGTAGGTTGTTTCCGCTAAAAGAATAGTACCCGGTTGAAGTGCGGCATGCTGTAGCACGAGGTCCAATAATTCTGTTGATCCGGCACCCAATAAAATAGCATCCTCTTTAACTTTATTTTTTTTAGCAAGAGCGGCGATTAACGCTGCGGAAATTTTCCATCCATATCTATTACTGGCATTAATATTTTTCGTCATTGCCAAGCGCGCCTTAGGGGAAGGACCATAAGCATTTTCGTTTGATCGCAATAGAATAGGTAATTTTTCCTGATCTGCTCCATGATACTCGGTAAACGGATTTGCAAAGGATTCAAACTGACCGAGGCCGATTCCAACTGCCCCCAAACTAACCTGTTTTATCCAATTTCTTCGATCACTCATTGCTATTGTTTTATAGTTGTAAATTAAATAGATCCTGAAAAAAATCAAATAAGTCCATCGGTCGTCTAAATCGGCAGAACATTACAGTTCTTACAATTTTATTAGGATCGCTTATTGTTGTCTCAACCATCCTATCGTTCATAACTGAGGTTGTAACGATCTGTTTCCACTTTAGTCGGATTTCGAATTACCCTTTTAACAAGTTTATTCCCGATCATATTCCAGGTAAATTGCAAATTATTCTTTTCTTAAAACTATGTCACAAAAAATATACTTATCTAAAGGTATTTAATATCACTCCGCCATAGATTGATTACCTTACACGATAAATAAAATAAATGGAATCGAATACTGCGCATTTGAACCTGATCATGAAGATGGCACTCACGGCCTGGGATACCCAAAATAATTATCTTACCAAATTAATTGATTCATTGCCTGATGAACAACTATTGAAAGAAATCGCTCCCGGCAGAAATACAGGCATTTATTTGCTGGGGCATCTAATTGCCGTTAGCGATGCGCTCCTACCCTTATTGGGTTTTGGTGAAAGGTTATACCCATCACTGGAAAATACGTTTATTAAAACACCTGATAAGTCCGGGCAACTAATGCCAACGATTGCTGAATTAAAAGAAAACTTAAAAGCCGTCAATTCAAAGCTAGCAGGCCATTTTCAGTCGGCAACAGTCGAGAATTGGCTCGACCGGCACATGTCTGTTAACCCTGAGGATTTTGCAAAAGAGCCACACCGCAATAAGTTGAATGTGCTGATTAGCCGAACCAACCATATGGCAAATCATATTGGTCAACTATTACTTTTGAAGTAATTTTTTTACTGGTGGTTTAACCGACCAGCGAATTCCAATACCCATCGTCCTGGCTTTAGGTAAGATGAGGCTTTGCCGCTGCTTCTATGATTTACATTTGTTCTTTTATCGCACTAAATTCTTACCTTCAACTTCTTTAAATATTAATACAATTTTTATGAGCGACAAAAATCAGGGGACCGTAAAATTTTTCAACGCCGAGAAAGGCTTTGGCTTTATTAAGCATGATAACTCTAACAAAGAAACTTTTGTTCATTCCAGTGGCCTTATTGACCAGGTAAAGGAAGGCGATCATGTAGAGTTTGAATTACAGGAGGGGAAAAAAGGAATGAATGCAGTAAAAGTAAAACTTGCCTAAAAACATTTTTCAACCATAATTTTCAACAAAAAAAGACCTATAATTATTTAGGTCTTTTTTTATTCTCCTTATAATTATTCCTCCGATTGATTACTTATCAAACGCAGTAATTTTAATTTTTTTACCATTAACTTTTAAACTTCGGCCATTATCCTGAAGTATTTTATCCTGCGTGCTTTCATTGTCTAATAGTTCATTTAGGTACTTTGCAACTACAGCATTGGTTATCGTAATTTCTTTGCCATCATATAAAGCTTCGGATATATACGAATTTAGAATGTTAGCAATATTACTTTTAAACAATTGTGGAGTTGCATAAATATCACATCCAATGATTCGATCCCCGGTAACAGCAAGTACACCAACGATCGAAGGATCGGCATTCATGCCTTTCGATAATGCGTCTTTGTATTCTTTTAATTGTTCGTTGTATTTTGCCGACTGTGTTACCGCCGTGTATGTACCCGTGCTTGTTGCGGTACCGTTTGTAGCATTTATTTTTGCTACATTGTCCCATACTTTACCCTGGCTTTTTTCCTTTACGATACTTTTTCTTACAACATTATTTATATTACTATGGTAAGAATTAAATGCAGCCGATGAATTTGTGGCACTTCGCGAGCCTGCAGCACTCCATCTTCCGTGTTCTACGCAATAAACATTAAGTGTAACAACTTTGCCCGGTATAAGGAGGGTATCTTTTTCAATAACTCGGTCTTGCTTGCCGCCTTTTACAATATCACCCATACCGATAATGATTGTATCTTTTGAATTATTACTAAAAACAAGATTGTTAACTGAACCTCCCGAAGACACTTCCTGTATTTTTATTTTCGATCCCTTAATGGCTTCTTCCAGCGTAATATAGTTTCCAATATCTTTAAATTCTTTGTACAAGGATGGTTTCGCTTTTAAATAATAGAGTTTAATTCTTTTATATTCCGATACAAAGCCATCTTTTGATGCCAGGGATGATTCATTAAAAGGCATAAATAAATTCGCTTTCTGCAATTGAGCAAGTGCATTGAAGCCGATCATCAATAAGATGATGAAGAATACCGCATTTTTTTTCATATTTCTATATTTTTTGTGCGTTGAAAATAAAGAGCCCTTGCCCCTGATTTTGGAACACTTGGTGAAACGGGCTTTTGACTTGGCAGGGATGAATCGATTCGACTTAAAATGACGTTTCTTTGTATTTAGAAAGGGTATACAGAATGAATCAAAACATTTTTATTAAACTAATTGTAGCAGCAATCTTCAGCTTGCCCGGATACTTCAATGGCACTGCTCATGGGCAGGTAAGTGATTCTAAAAAGTTTAAGAAAGCATCGAGGAAAATAGAAAGTGGCTTTGAAAAAAACAATATAGATACGCTTGCCCAGGGTTTTTATGATTTGGGCGAAACTTATTATCAACAGGGAGAATTGGTTAAAAGTGAATCATACTACCAGCGATCAAAAATAGCCTTTGAAAAAATGGAGAATGCAGAAGGTATCGCAAAGAGCAGTAGGGCCTTGGCCAAGGTTCAGGAAGCATTACAAAAAAATAAGGAAGCTATTATTAATTATAAAATTTCCGAAGAAAATACCTGGGCAACCGGCGATTCCAACTCAAATCGACTAAATAGAAATGATATTGGGAGATTGTTAAAACCCGACTCATTTTTAGTTCAGGAAAAATTAATCCAGGACAATATAGATATTGGATTAAAAAATAAAGATACCAATGAAGTAGTTGTAAACTATTCGAGAATGGCTGAGCTTAATTTGCGCAAGCAAAATTTACCGACTGCAATAACCGCTTTTGGAAAAGCCTATTCATTTTCAAAACAAAATCCAGGCCAGGCACTGTATTACAATGGGATCATTACAGATATCTATCTAAAAAATAAAAAATTTGACAAGGCCATAGAAGCAAAAAAACAGATTATCAGTGAACCCTTCGTTCAAAATTCGTCTCAACTAAAGGCAAGCGAAATTACCTCACTGGCAGATATCTATATTCAAAAAAAAGAGAATCTTACTGCTATTGGATTACTGAATGAATCCTATGCGCTTTCCGTAAAAAACGGCCACACCCTCGAAGCAAAAAAATGTATTGAAAAATTAGATAGTATTTTTCAAAGTAGCGGAAAAAAGGAAATGAGTTTAAAATTATATAAAACCTTTCTTGCTCAATTACCCAATATTATTTCAAAAGACAGTTCACTAACCGATACTAAATTTATTGCTGAAACAGAAGAGAAATTGAAAAAATTAGAAACTGAAAAAGCACTCAAAGATGATTTATTAAGAAAGAAAAACATCTTCACGTATTGGCTAATTGGGTCTATCATTATTCTTTCCATTTTTGCAGGAATAATATTATTTATTCTCAACAAATTAAAAATCAGGAACAAGAAAATTGCGCTGCAATCGTTACGAAGAGAAATGAATCCCCATTTTATTTTCAATAGTTTAAATAGTATTAATCAATTTATAGCTAATAACAATGAACTGGAAGCCAACCAATACTTAACAAAGTTTTCGACATTAATGCGAAGGGTAATGGAAAACTCGAAAGAAGATTTTGTACTTTTTTCTAAAGAAGTTGAATTGCTGCAAAATTACCTGGAACTGGAGAAAAGCAGGTTCACCGATAAATTTGATTTTGAAGTGAAGATAGACGATACCCTTTATGCAGAAGAACAACTTTATATTCCCGGAATGCTGATACAACCCCATTTAGAAAATGCTATCTGGCATGGCTTAAGATATATAAATAACAAGGGCTTTCTAAAATTACATTTTACCAAAAAAGAAGAAAGCATCATAATAACCATTGAGGATAACGGAATAGGGATAGCTGAAAGTAAAAATATAAAGTCTGCCAATCAGCAAAAACAATCAGGAAGAGGCATTAGCAATACGATGGAACGAATAAAAATTCTGAATGAGTTATACCATCAACGTATCATTTGCCTCGTGGAAGATAAAATTGCGCCTGATCATGGAGTGATCGTACATATTTCGGTTCCTATACTAAAAAGTATTCAACATGACCATTAAGAGTATTATTGTTGATGATGAACTAATCGCCAGACAGGTGCTCGAAGATTACCTTAAAAAATACTGCCCTGTTATAGAAGTAATTGGGCAGGCACAACATATAAAAGAAGCAGTACCCCTGATCAAAAACTTACAACCACAACTGGTTTTTTTAGATGTAGAAATGCCGTTTGGAAATGCGTTTGATATTCTGGAAGCCTGTCGCGATCAACATTTTGAAACGATATTTATTACTGCCTATTCAGAATATTCTTTAAAAGCACTTAATATAAGCGCAGCCTACTACATACTTAAACCGATAGATATCACTGAATTAGTTGCCGCAGTAAATAAAGTACAATTATCAATTTTAAAGTCGGAAGAATTTAATCGAACGCAAATCCTATTGCAGAACCTGAAACTGAAACCAGGAAAACAACAGATTATTTTACCTACCCTCCAGGGATTTGATGTAATAAAGGCGGAGACGATTGTAAAACTGCAAGCCAATGGAAATTTTACAGATGTGTATCTTACCGACGGCTCTTCAAAAATGATCTGCAAATTTTTAAAACATTTTGATGAACTGTTAGATGCTCCATTTTTAAGAATACACCGCTCGTATATTGTAAACTTAAATTTTATTAAATCTTATTCTAAAGGCGCCGGTGGTTTTGTAACCCTATTGGATGGTTCTGAATTAGAAGTATCGGTAACTTACAAAGATCAATTGCTGAAAACACTTGGTGGTTGAGCAATACAACTCAAACCATTAAATGCTGCATCTAATGATCAACTAAACATCCGGTTTAATTTTATTTACGGTTACGAATCCTAATTTTATCGCTCTTATCTTTGTGTTAACGATTTCATTTCAATAAAACGAACATTGGAAAATTCATCTATTAATTTTCAACCGCATCTTCAAAACCAACAGATAATAGCAACGCCATTGCTTCCAACCGATTTTGATGAGTTATATCATGCGGCATCTGATCCCCGTATTTGGGAACAACACCCCAATAAAAACAGGTGGCAACGAGAAGCATTTGAAAATTATTTTAAAGGTGGTATCGAATCCGGAGGTGCTTTATTGGTTAGAGATGCAGCAACAAATGAAGTGATCGGTAGTTCCCGTTACAGCGATTATAATTCAAAAACAAGCACTGTTTCGATCGGCTACACTTTTTTTATAGTCAGTCATTGGGGTAAGGGTTCAAATTATGCATTAAAACAGTTAATGCTCGATCATATTTTTAGGTATGTAGATACCGTTCGGTTTTATATTGGTGCGGTTAATATTCGATCGCAAGTTTCTTTGGAACGTTTCGGTGCCCACAAAATTGGGGAAGAAAAAACGGCTTATTATGGAGAGCCGGTTAAGCTGGACTATGTATACGCCATTACAAAAGAGCAATGGCAGCAGATACAGCAACATAAAAAATGACGCATAAATAAACTATCGCGACATTATTACAATTGCTAAACAGTAATGGCATAAACGATGAAAGCATCGTGCAAATAAGGGTAAAGATAATTCCATTGGCAGCTTACTGCCACACTCCTTTTGTATCGCCAACATGGGTTGAAATAAAATCGATCCGGCTCCTTAAAATTGTATTATTAACTCCCCGGTTATCGACTGCCAACCCAATCATCAATTGATTCAAATCATTAAAATAAAAAGAACAGGGCTGCACTATCTTGTTTTCTTCCATTAGAGAAAGTATTTTACCAGCGTTATCCTTCTTCGCGGGCCCTAATAAAACAGTCAACCAAATATACCCGTTACTGGCACTAATCGATAATAATATCGGAACATCAATCCCATTTCGGGTAGTGGTGATCTGATAACTTTCACTTCCGGCCGTAGTATTGATATTTTTTATTTCATACCCCAATTGACTAATCAATTCACGTAGTTGTGGTCGGGTAATGGGGTTGCAAGACTGCTGAGACTGAAAGGCAGAAAAAACAAAAAGGCTGAAAAGTATTGCGCAGCCAATCGCAATATTTTTGGAACTCATAATAAAAGGTTTTGGTTTCGGAATTATTTAAAAGTATTAATTTTTGAGGAATCTATAAAAAATCAATTCGAGCTGTTTATTAACTCATTGCACCAAAATTGCAATCTGTCTGTGCTCGTTTATCCGATTGCAAGTAAACTTTCATTCTTTCACTATATAACGTGGGTCATAAAATAACGCTGTTTTATATGCTTATCGAAGAAAGCAATGAGGTTTATTCAATTGCCCGAATCCTTAGTTTTACCCGATCGGGCCGCAATGTTAATAAAGCAATTTTTTTAGGCACCTCGCCAGTTGCTGTTAATGTAAATTTTTTGAAAAACTGGTGTACAAAAAAACTCATTTCGGCCATTGCAAAATTATTACCGATACACATTCTGGGTCCGGCACCGAATGGATAGAAATATTTTGACTTTATTAAATCTGGTTGTTCAATAAATCGTTCAGGGTAAAAATCTTCAGCATTTTTCCAAAATTTTTTATCATGGTGTAAGCCATATATAAACGATATGATCAACATCTCTTTTGGATAAGTATATTGGCCAAAGCCATCATCGATCACAGCTGCCCTTTCAACAATCCATGCCGGCGGATACAATCGCAGCGTTTCATTAATACAGGATTTAATATATTCATTATGCAGACTATCTTTAACGGAACTATTGATAATTGAATTTTTTATTTTTTCCTGTACCCCATTGTTGTTCGCTACAGAATACAATAACCATGATATAGCATTAGAGGTAGTTTCATGACCCGCAAAAATGAGAATCACAGCTTCATCTATAATTTGATTGTCAGTCATACACTCTCCGGTATCTTCATGAGTGCTGTTTAACAACATATCCAACAAATCATTTTTAGATTCTCCTGTTTCTCTTCTCTCTTTAACAATGGTTGCAAAGAGTTGTCTCAGATGTGCCGCTTTATTTAGGTATTTGCTTTTTTCCCGGGTAAGCGGGTACAAAATTCTTCGCATAGGCACACTGGCATCTTTTACAAAGAAGTTTTGAATTTCTGTAAAAATGGCACTGATGTCCTTTCGTTTTTCTTCAGACAAATTAATATCGAACAACGAATTGATTACAATATTAAATGCCAGTTTATGCATTAAGGGATACATATCAATTGAATCCCCTGTTGGCATTGCTTCCAAAAAAGAATCAATTGTTTTAATAATTAATCCAAAAAGTCCCTGTAATTTTTCTTTGTGAAAAGCCGGTTGAATGAGCCTTCGTTGTTTTAACCAATACTCGCCATTGGAAAACAACAATCCATTTCCAAAAAATTCAATTGAACTTTTACCGAAGTAATCTGATTTTTTATAGTTCCGGTGATTTTCTTTGATGATATAACTTATAAAATCTGCATCCTGCGTCAGAATAGCTTTTAAACCCGGGCCCAGGGAAGGGCAATAGGTACCCTTGAATTCCTCCATTCGATTGGTTATAAAAAGAACCGGATCCTTTAGATAATTGCCCGCATTGAAAATACTTTTAACAAATGGAAACCCTTTCGGTAAGCGATACCTTGATTTATTCATACAAAGAGATAGGGCTGTAAAGATAGAGCATAAAGGATGATTAAATAAACCCGGAATTAGAAATCCATCACCAGCAATTTGATTGACCTGTGTTGCTTTTTCTATTTGGCCCGGTCAAAAATAAAACTGATAGTTACCCTTTCTCTTCTACAATAACTATCTTGTTTCCCGGCCCGATATGATTAAAAAGCAAAATAATTAAGATGAATAAAAAAATAAGTTTACTAGTGTTATTGATTGCAACAACTATTTTTACCGTAGTGACACAAAATGATACGCATACTCAAAAGCCACTGCGTGTTGCTATCGTAGGGTTGGTACATGATCATGCACATGGAATTCTAAACAGGAAAAATAATGGTGATATAGAAATAGTGGGCATTGCAGAACCTAACAGGGCCTTAGCTGAAAAATACTCGAAACGATATGGCTATAGCATGAATCTGGTTTATGCAACGATGGAAGAGATGATTGAAAAAACAAAACCAGCAGCGGTTCTTGCTTTTAATACTATCTACGATCATTTAAAAGTAGTGGAATACTGTGCTCCTCTAGGAATTCATGTTATGGTAGAGAAACCTCTATCAGTAAACGTAAAACATGCCACGAAAATGCTCGGCCTTGCAAAGAAATACAATATTCACCTACTTACGAATTTTGAAACTACCTGGTACGGAAGCAACGAAAAAGCATATCAATTGATTAATGAGGAGCAAAAAATTGGCGAAATCAGAAAAATAGTTTTTCATACGGGCCACCCGGGTCCCAGAGAAATTGGATGCAGCGAGGAGTTTTTGGAATGGTTAACAGATCCTGTGTTGAATGGCGGTGGGGCGTTAACAGATTTTGGTTGCTATGGCGCAAACTTGACTACGCTATTTATGAAGGGCGAATTACCTATAACGGTTACGGCTATCACACAGCAAATAAAACCGCTTCTTTATCCTAACGTAGAAGATGAAGCAACCATAATTCTCACCTATAAAAAAACACAGGTAATTATTCAGGCATCCTGGAACTGGCCCTTTGGTCGTAAAGACATGGAAATTTATGGAGTAACTGGTTTTGTTTTTTGCAAGGATGGAACAAAGATGCAGGTAAAAGAAAATGAAAAGCAACCCGTACAGGATATTGTCGCTGAACCCTTACCTGAAAACAGGAAAGATGCATTCGTTTATTTTGCAAATGTTATCAGTGGAAAAATTCAGATGAAAAACTATGATTTGTCTGCACCTGCAAATAATGAAGTGGTTATTAAAATTCTCGAAGCAGCAAAACAATCTGCTAAATCTGGAAAAACAGTTGTTTGGAGTCAATATTTCAAGAATTAATACTCACGTGATTTCGAAGATTAAATATTATACCGCTTACCAATACCTGATAGCATTTTTTCAGTTGGGTTGAATTTTTGGCAGCCGGCTTATTAAACATATCAATTTTCAGTTTATAAGAGATTTTCAGGGAACGTATTTTTCTCCCCGGTAGTCATAATATGAAAGAATCGCACGGCGTAATTGTTCCGCTAAAACAAATTTTAGATTGTCTTTACTGTACACAAAATCGGTACGTTCATTTGGATTGTATTCTTTTGCGCATAAAATATCGTAGAGATAGAAGAAGCTCCATCTTCCAATTTTTATTAATGGTCTTCGCCTTACCAAAATGCTGCTGAATATCTCGCTTTTTTTGCGGGTCTTTATTCCAATGCAAACACCAAATGATCTTGTATCGTCATCGTTAAGGTATTTTACAAGATGGTGCTTCAATTTCAATGCCTCAAAATTATTATCCTCTACCTGAAAATTTAATTCGTTGGCAGCGTGGCGCACATTTATCTGGTATTTATCAAGCAGGTAATTCCAGGTTTTTCTGCCTTTTTCAGAAATGCCCTTTACGATTATTGACTTCCATGGAGTACAACACAATTGGGTTGTTTCATTTTCCCGAACAAGAAGGCATGCCTCTATCAAAAATTTTATACCGAATAATTCATCACGTCTGTAAATTCCAAGCCAATATTTATCATTGTAACGATTCAAGCCCTCATAGTATGGAAGATTAAAAGGTGGTAACTGCAATGGTTCCCTGGGTGATTTGGCGTTTATCGTTTTGGTATTTACTTTTTCATACAGCTCTTCTCCATTGGCCTCTTCATTATCAAAAAACCTATTAGAATTCGTAAAGATTGTTTCTTCAATCTGTAGTGACAGTTTTCCGAGATCATCGGAGTGAATAATATCCTTCCACTCATATATAATATTGGTTTTGGGGAATCGAATAAAAAGATAAAAGTACTGGGCTTCCCCTGGAGAAGCCACCCAATTAATGTTACCGGTAAGCAATGGAGTAAAGCTTTGATTGGTATCGCTGATATTTATTTTTAAACGGGGGGTATAATTGATGGATTCGAGAATTTCTTTATATACTTTTTCTGTGAGCCAGGTATTGCTGATAAAAATTTGTTCTGCCGGATACGAACTAATAATATTTGGAAAATCTTCTTTGTTTAATTCGAAGCTAATGCCCAGCGTATCCAGCGCTGTTGTTATGTTTTGGATTTCTTCAATTTCAACATCAAACAATAGTTGCTGCCTCAGCCCAAATCGAACGTAAAGTATCCCTGATGTTCCGAGTGCAAGCAGGATATTGTACAATTCAATCGGAGGAATAATTCCTCCCCTGAAATTAATCTTAATGGTATTCGTATTTTTCATCTATTACCCTATTCGTTTTTAAAATATTATAAATGCATAGTTTATGGGAAGAACGGTGGTATTATTCTACAAGGAAACGGACATTCCCAAATCAAATATCTGGTTTTTGTAATAAAAAAGAATTAGGGCTTGTGAAAATTTTTAATTACAATAAATGTAGCTCCTATGGTGCAGAAAAAAGGTTAGGTAGGTTTTAAATGAAGGATTCCGGTAGAACTATGCAAAAACTGTAGTACAATTCCACAATTAAAAAAGTAAGCAGTTTCATACTCACTAAGAATAATAAATGAAAGTAATGCTCCTTAATTCACTAAGTAAAAATTTATGTTATTTCCTTATCAACTTCACAACCTGTTTGAGGTTGCCGTCAATAAGTGCGAGCGTATAAATTCCGATTGGTAGATTTTGTAAAGGTATACGGAAAGTACCTGCAGGTATTGATTGAAACTGCCAGCTATTAATGAGTCCTCCGTTACTGTTGTAAAGGCTGGCCGTTATTTTCTTCCCTTCAACCATACTGTAATTTACCAGCGCATACTCATGTGCGGGATTTGGAGAAACTTTAAAAGGATTCGATTCATTCGCTGACGAAAGGGTTACAATTTTACTTACCGAGACAGCACCATCAAAATCTTTTTGTACAATCCTGAAATAATAGCGTCTATCGCTGGTAACAGAAACAACTGAAGTATACGAACCCTGGTTGGTCGCTTTAACAGTAAGTGCATCAATAAACGAAATACCGTTGATGCTAACCTGCACCACATATTCCAGCACTGATTGTTCGCGGCTAACCGTCCAATTCAAACGTGCAGTTGATGCGTTTTCCCGGGCCGCTGAAATTGCCCCCCAGGTTACAGGCAATGCGCCCGTTATTTCAAACTCAAATGCGCCAATATCCGTTAATGCATTTTGCGGTCGGCTCACTGCATCAAAATCAAATAAGGGCAATGGATTAGCAGTGGTACCAGAAGCCGGATATGCTGCATCAATAGCCTGACTTCCGGTTAATAAATGAAAATTATTAGTTGATGAATTAATAAATAATGGATTTATTCCGAGTGGATTCGCATCCCAGCCTGGAGCACTACCTGCTCCATACCAAATATTCTTCTCCACTCCGCTTGCAGGGGTTGATAACGAGGAATTCAAATAATCAATTCCTGCTACCGTAGATACTATAATATTATTTCTAAAATCTAACAAATAAGGGTGCGCGTTACTAAACCCAATCATGGAAGAAGACCAGGCAGCGCCACCTGTAAACCCTCCACCGTAAATAGTATTGTTATAAAAATGAATGAGAGTAGTTGTATCGTCCCATCCGGCATGAATGTAAACGGGTACATGCATGGCCTGATCGCCGGAAGGATCAGGACCTAACCCGGCATTCACCACTACATTATTATAAATCCAATTTTCGCCTACCACATAATCGCCTATACGAATTCCACATCCTGTTTGATTGGAAATAAAGTTATCATGCACCCGATGATTTGTCATATAAGCAGAAGAAACACATTCGCGGTAAATATTTATACCATCATAGGATAAATTATCGTGTAAATTGTTCCAGGCTATTTCCCGATCTGATTCCGTTGGTAATCTTGGGCCACTGCAGGCTTCGGCACTCTGCATATAAATGGGATGATATAATTTACTGGTACCTGAGAAACCAATATTAGTCAGTTCATTCCCTATAATATACAAATGATTGCCTAAGGCAGAAACTGCACCAGTAGGTCCATTACCGTTAGGGGCAGTAATTTTATTACCCACCAGGCGAAAATTATGATACATGGATGCTGCATCACTTAATGCAGTTAACTGAAGTTTCGACAGCACCCAATTATAAGTTGGGCCAATTCCTGAAACCCATAAGGCATAACTTTTTTCAATCGTTGGATTTCCGATTGAGGCAATTGACCCTGGATAACCAATGATTGCTTTGGGCGATGTAAATGTACCAGGGTTTCCCAAATCAATAGCAGCCCGATCACCAGCAAGTGAGGTATGGCTCACACCGTCGCACATATAAATAATATCTCCAGCGCTAATTTTATCCAGCGCCCCGGTATAACTAATATTATCTAAACTTGCCCACGGATTTGTCCAACTACCATCTCCGGTATTATCATTCCCAGTGGTTTTTATATAATAGATATTACCATTTCGGACGGTAAAAGTAAGTGCGTTACTTGTAACCCCATTTACAATTACAGCAATATCTACGTTTCCGTTGGATAACGAATCTGGTATTTGAAATGCTACCATCTGCATCCCAAGGTTTGAATAAATATCTGCTGGCGAAACAGCATTGCCCCAACTGTATATCCGGGCCGATTGTCCACCCACCAACACCTGCGAACTCCCTCGTGTACTACCCAATCGTTTACCCCAAATCGTTACAATTGCTCCGTCCTGTCCGGCAATTTGACCCGGATGAGAATTATCACTATTACCCGTAGAAGGGCCAGATATTAAATCAGTAAAACATAGTACAGGATTAGTGGCCGACACAATAGCATAATGAAGGACTGCATAGGCAAACAGCAATAGTTTTCGCATAGGAGCTTTTTCATATGTATGCAATTTTGCAGCCAAACCATAACATCGTAGCAGAATATTTATCCTGGTATATAGATGTGGTTTTGGGGTATTAGAAAAATTACGAGCACAAGTGATTGAGCTACACGAAAAAAGATACCTTTATAAAAATCAACTTTATGACTTTTAATGGGAGACTATTTATATTCTCAATTTTCATTTTTATTCCGCCTACATTATTCAGCCAACCACAATGGCCTTTAAAGGATTGGCCTGTTGCAAGCGCGGAATCTCAATCAATGAATTCAGATTCTTTGAAAGCTTTTGATAAAGATATTGTCAATGGAAAATATGGACCCATCGATGATATGGTGGTAACCCGACATGGCAAATTAGTCTATCAAAAAAGATACACGAATGATTACTATAAAATTTACGGCGACAGTCTAAAAATAAAAAGTGCTTTAAATCCTCATGATCCTGGCGGCCCATACAATTATTATAATCCATGGTGGCATCCTTACTATCATAAAGGAGATTTACATAGTCTTCAATCTGTTTCTAAAACCATCACATCGGTAATTATTGGAGTAGCGACGGCGAGGAACGAGTTTCCGGCATTGTCAACAACTGTATTGAGTTTTTTTGATACTACCCAAATAAAAAACATAGATGAGCGAAAAAGAAAAATGACAATACTGCATTTACTAACGATGACCGCTGGTTTCGACTGGAATGAACAAGTGGATTATAGTGATCCAAGGAATGATTGTACAATAATGGAAGCCAGTTTTGATTGGGTACAATACGTTATCAACCGACCAATGAGTAACGAACCTGGTAAATTATTTAATTACAATAGCGGCGCCTCCGAATTACTTGCTTATATATTCAGCAAAGCAACCGGAAAGGATATCGAAGAATACGCGGCTCAATATCTCTTTTCACCACTTGGCATTACCGAATATTATTGGAAAAGGATACCTTATGGATTGGCAGACACTGAAGGTGGTTTGTATTTAAAAGCCACCGACCTCGCTAAAATTTATTATTTATTTTTAAGAGAAGGAAACTGGAATGGGCTGCAGATCGTAACTAAAGAATGGGTAAAGGCCTCTGTAAGTGCTTTTACAAGAGTGACGCCTGCTATTCAATACGGTTATAAGTGGTGGTTATATGCGTATGAAAAAGACTATTCAAAACAGGCCTGGGCTGGTTCAGGATTCGGTGGGCAGTGGCCCATCATCATACCTGAGTATGATATTGTAGTTGTATTTACTGGCTGGAATATTAAAGACGGTTTACCTTCTTTGACGCCCAATGAGGCAATCCGAAGAATAGTTGCTGCAGTATCCGTCAAGTAATGGATCACTATGTTCGTTCAACCTGTTAAATAAAAGGAAACATCGCCAGGTTCCCTCTGTTTATTTTATTTTTACCCTATGGAATTTTATGTCGCTAAGCAATCAATCGTACGCAGAATATGGGGAAAGGGAGATACTGTTCTCTTTGTTTTTGCTGGAGCCTCCGCAGAGTTTGCTTTGAACAAGGCCGTGGATTGGCTTTATTTTACCGGCAAGCTACCGGCGGATCCATTGGGGCGATTATTTTCAACGGTGATGTATGCCCGACAGATAATATTTGCTGAAAAAGAGGCTGCTCATAAAACAATTGATAAAATAGCGTCTATACATGCGGCTGTAGAAAATAATAGAGGTAGCCAGATACCCGACTGGGCCTATCGGGATGTACTTTTTATGTTGATCCATTACTCACAAGCATCTTTTGAACTATTGGAAAGAAAAATGACAGACGCGGAAAAAGAAGAATTATTTGATGTATTTAACAGGGTTGGTCTCCGTATGGGTTTAAAACAGTTACCTGCCAATTATAAAGAATGGACAGTAATGCGCAATGAACATCTTCAAAATGATCTTGTAAAAAGCAAGTATACCGAGGATCTTTTCAAACAATACCGAAAACATCTTGGGTGGTTGCGCTATTATTTATTATTAGAATCACAGAAATTAGTAGTTCCTGCTTTTGCAAAGAACTTATTGAACATGGGAAATTTTTCTTTATTAAGCCCTATTCTTTTCTTGTATAAATTAAGTAGAACAATTAAGCTGGATTGGTTTTTAAAAAGTCTTGTTTTACCTAAGGCCTATATTAAACAAATAAAAGAGCTGGATGCTCAGCCTTCTTAAACGTTGGTCGATTTTCTCTTTTATTGAGGCTTGCTGAAAAAAGATAGATAGACTTTCTCTTTCGTTGTAATCATCTTGCTATCCAGTCATATTAAATTAATAAACACTAATCTATTCGCGAAATTGACTATCTATTTTAGATAATAAACTCAATCTTGCTCCATTTATCCGGCAAATGAGTATCATAGATTCCATGACTATTCAAAGCGGTTGCGGGATGGGGTTGTACTTCTTTTCCACCTGTCATCAATTTTTGAAATCGACCTAAAAACATAGTCCAGGTATCACCATTTGCGGGTGGAACACTTCGACCATTGGCTAATAACCCAAGACTTGACCAGGGAATAGCGATTTCCAAACTCCAACCCTTATCAATATCGCTGTTATCATTTAGCGTTCCCTCTATCTGCACCGATGTTTGCAAACCCGGTAAATCATAATTTGTGAAGGCCCAACGGATCCCGCGGGGATGATTTCCTTTCCAAAATGTAGCACCGGTCCGGTCGTAGTCGCCACCAAACGTATACGCATTTATATGGTGTACGTCAAATTGGGGTATATCAAATTTGCTCCCTTTGGTAAAGGCATCCTTCCAAATAAAGAATACTTCATATACCGTATTTGCGGAATTTACTTCCAATTCGTAATAACAATCACCACCGTCTATAAAAACCTCCAAATCATTTTCCAAAAAAACAATGCTGTCTCGTTCAGTTTGTGTTGCTTCAACAAATGGCTCCTCGGCAATAAAGGCGATATATAAATGTGTATCGTTCCAAAGAATAGCAGTTTGAGTATTGTACATTCCAAGATCTGCGGTTACCATATCCACAAACCGATGGCTCCATTGAGCATTTTGCCATACTTCCTTTTTTATATTGCCATCAATAACAATTGAAGTCGTAATTTTTTTCGCTTTGTAATCGGATCTTTTTATCATATTCTTTTTTATTCCTGGAATCTATTATTCATATACAGGTGACTATATTCAATTTTTTTGATCCAACTGAATATTCAGTAAAGATTAAAACTAAATTGATTGTATAAATTATTAAAATGAGCTCAATTTAAAATATCCCAGATGCAATTCATCTTCGGCCAACTCTTTAGTAGAATTATCTAAATAAATACTAAACTGTTTTTTGCTATCCTCCCCCAATAAATCTTCTATTTCATGGATATCATCCACATCAATGCCATATTTGTCATCTACGTGAGAAGTAGCGCCTTCGAAACCTGTATGACGGTAAAAAGCTGTTTTCTTTGATTGCTGAATAGCTTCTCCTTTATTTTCTGCAGCCACCACCATCTTATAATGAAACTCTTCAAATTCATCTTTTTTATATCCCCCCAGGTTAATAAAAAACAAACCGACTTTTTTAAGTTGATTCAAATTGTTTTTTGGGATTACTGAAACAGCAAAACCGTCAACACTGGTTACAGCCCTCCATGCATCAATATGCAATTTTCCTTTCGCTTCGGGCCAAAAGGAAATAACCCCCGGAATCAAATCGCTAACGGTTTCCCCTATTCCAAAATAAACATCATGTTGTTCCGTATTTCTTCCCAAAGGTTTGCATCCAATAAGAAGCATAAAAAGTGTTGGCATAAATTATATAATCTTGGGTTTTCAAATTCACCAATAACCACTATGAATTATATTGACAATTCAATGAAAAAATTTATTTTTTAAAGATAATAAATTCAGCAACTATTAATTTTTAATTAAATAACAAACCCTGCCACAATTTGTATTCGTCTTAACAAATTGAGCTCTCATTATTAAAGTAACTGAATAGAATGTGTCAAATTACTAAATTAGCTGGTTTACAATAAATGTTACGTCTTTAATTGTAGTACCTTAATGCTCAAAATAATAATGCCATCATGAAAAAAATTCTTTTGCTTGCAGTATTGGTACTATTTATTAAGAACTCAATCAATGCCCAAAACAAGGATTATCCTTTTCAGGCACTTCCCTTTACCAGTGTAAAACTTACCGACCAGTTTTGGTTGCCAAGAATTAAAATCAATCACACTGTAACAATCCCGGCTTCTTTCGAACGTTGTGTAAATACCGGGCGGGTAAAAAATTTCCAGATGGCCGCAGAAGCTAGTGGTAAGTTTTGCACGGTTTACCCATTTGATGATACCGATATTTATAAAACGATCGAAGGTGCTTCCTTCTCGTTAAGTCTTTTTCCCGATAAAAAACTGGAAGCCTATATCGATTCGCTTATTTTAATTATCGGTAAAGCACAAGAGCCCGATGGCTATTTATATACGGCCCGAACCATTGATCCCTTACATCCACATATTTGGGCGGGTAATGAAAGATGGGTAAAGGAAAGGGAGTTGAGCCATGAATTATACAATGCGGGACATTTATACGAAGCTGCCACCGCACATTTTATGGCAACTGGTAAAAAAACGCTTTTGGATATTGCGTTAAAAAATGCAAACCTGGTTTGTACAGTTTTTGGTACCAATAAAAAACATGTAGCTCCCGGTCATGAAATTGTTGAAATGGGACTGGTAAAGCTGTACCGGATTACCGGGAAAAAAGAATATCTCGAAACCGCTAAAGATTTTATCGAGGAACGTGGACGTTTTAAAGGATATGATACTGCCAGTAAGGACCCCTGGAAAAATGGCTCTTATTGGCAGGATCATATTCCTGTAGTAAATCAAAAAGAAGTAATTGGCCATGCAGTAAGAGCAGGCTATTTATATTCTGCTGTAGCTGATATGGCAGCGTTAACAGGGGATGAAAAATTATTAAGTGCTATCGATTCTATCTGGGAAAATTTAGTATCTAAAAAACTTTATGTGCAGGGAGGCGCTGGTGCAGTTGGAGATGGGGAACGGTATGGCGACAATTATGAATTACCCAATAATTCTGCCTACAATGAAACATGTGCCGCCATTGCTAATATTTACTGGAACCAGCGGATGTTCCTGTTACATGGAGATTCAAAATATATTGATGTATTGGAGAAAATTTTATACAATGGATTAATAGCTGGTATTGGTTTGGATGGGAAATCTTTTTTTTATACGAATGCCATGCAAATCAGTAACTCATTTCGCCATAAAGACATGGAAGGAGCGCGTTCGGGTTGGTTTACCTGCTCCTGCTGCCCAACTAATGTTTGCCGGTTTCTTCCTTCCGTTCCCGGGTATATGTATGCGCAAAAAGAAGAAAAAGTATTTGTTAATCTTTTTGCCAACAGTAATGCTTCCTTACAGGTGCTGGGCAAACCAGTTTTAATTCAACAGCAAAACAATTATCCCTGGGAAGGCGATTTGAAATTTACCATATCGCCAAAGTCTGCTATAAATTTTTCATTAATGATACGGATACCAGGATGGGCTCAAAACGCTGCTTTACCTTCTGATCTATATTACTTCGAAAATAAATCACAAAAGCAAGCGGTACTAAAAGTAAATGGCAGCCCGATTGACTATATCATGGAAAATGGCTATGCCGTACTCAACAGAACCTGGAAAAAAAATGATATCGTAGAAGTATACCTGCCAATGGAAGTGCGGCGGGTGGTAGCCAGCGAAAAAGTATCTGCAGATGCTGGCAAAGTGGCTTTGCAGCGTGGGCCAATTATCTATTGTGCAGAATGGACCGATAATAATGGAAAGGCAACAAATATTGTATTACCCAAAAATTCAGTTTTTTCAACGGTGCACAAACCCGATCTACTGAATGGAATAACTATTATAAATTCAGAAGCAACTGTTGTTGTTTCCAATGCTGAAGAAAATAGTGTTACAACCACCCGGAAAATATTCACAGCTATCCCGTATTATTCCTGGGCAAACAGGGGTAAGGGGGAAATGACTGTTTGGTTTCCATCATCTATTAAAGACATAGAGATTATTGCACATTAGAGAGGCTATAAAAGAATTATTGTAAAAAAAATCCCCGTTGTAGTTAACAAAAACGAAGTACAACGGGGGCTAATTATTTTAAACTCGAATACACCATTGCTTCAAACTTTGCTTCTACGTCTCCATGACTGTTAGGTGACTGCTGGGTCATAAATAAGCAAACCAGTTTAGCTTTTGGATCGGCCCAATAAGTGGTTCCATAATAACCACCCCAGGAAAAAGAACCTGCGTTGCGCGGACTCTTTGCACCAGATTTTTCGGAAGCAATACCAAACCCTAGACCCATATTGTCGTCACCAAAAATACCAGCATTCAATTGCCCGCTGGTCATTAGTTCAACCGCTCTTTTCGACAATACCTGATGTCCATTGTATTTTCCTCCATTTAAAAAAAGTTGCATAAAAACTGCGTAATCAAAAGCAGTTGATGAAAGTCCGGCACCCCCGGAGAAATAACGCTTTCTCATGGTAGGATAATCTGGATCGATTCTACGAAACTCATGACTCCACTTAATAATGTTTTGCAAAGAATCTTCAGTATATACCGTTGCCAAACGATCTGCCTTAGAAGCAGGTACATTAAAATAAGTATCTTTCATACCCAGTGGTTCAAAAATATTTTTTCTAAGAAAATCATCAAGGGTCATTCCGCTGATCACTTCAATTAAACATCCCAGTAAATCTGTATTTAATCCATATTGCCATTTTGTTCCGGGTTGAAAAGATAAAGGCAATTTACCCATTGCTTTCATTCTTTCTAGTAAACTCTCATCAAAATAACCCAATCCGGAAGGGATACGATTCTTTGTATAGATCGCCTCCACTTTGGAGCTTCCGATATCGGTATAATCAAGACCT
>JBJXDV010000351.1:0-4791 GCA_046153465.1 Chitinophagaceae bacterium | reverse complement strand
AAAAACAAACCACATAGCTGGCACCAAATGATTTTGCTTCTTCAATAACTGCCGGCAAATCGTTTTTTAGTTTATTAAAATCCGCCCCAATACTGATCGTTTTCAGATTATTTTTTTCAAGCAATTGCTTAAAATCGGCCATCGGCATACCATAGGTTCCTCCTCCTTCAACTTCTTTGATGCCCATCTTACTAATTGTAGATAACACCCCTGGAATATCTTTTGGTATCTGGTTGCGGAAGCTATACAATTGAACGCCGATGGTGGTTTGCGCATTCAGTGTAACAGATAGTAAACAAACTAACAGCATATCGAAGTATTTCATATAATCAATATTTTCTATCTTAAAGATAAGGCCTTTGGCTGTTGATTTTAAAAAAAGTCACAAGGCATGCTGTTTTGTATCTTAGTCAGTAATTGGAAGGAATTTGTTAGCCGGAAAATTCCTGATTATTTACTTCTCAAAAATTCTTGTTATGAATAAATTTTTTTATTTGATTAGCGGAACCTTTTTATTTTTTTCCTGTAAGAATAAAAGTGAAACAGCCCATGCCGGGATAACAAATTATGAAACTACTTACCAAGCTCCCTTATTTACCGATGCGGCCAGGGCGGAAAAAATTAAAGCGATCATTCCGATCATCGACAGCCTGTACAAATCATCTGCAAAAATCAATCATTTTCCCGGTTTGGCTTATGGTATTATTGTTGATGGAAAATTGATTTATAGCGGTAATTATGGATATACAGATATTGAAAAGAAAATTCCGGTTACTTCTTCCTCTTTATTTCGTATTGCTTCTATGAGTAAAAGTTTCACGGCGATGGCTATTCTAAAATTACGTGATGAAGGAAAGCTGAACCTTGATGACCCTGCTTACTTATATCTACCTGCTTTAAAGAACCTAAAATATCCAACTGCTGATGCGCCACTGATTACAATTCGACATCTGTTAACCCATAGCGCAGGCTTCCCTGAAGACAATCCATGGGGTGATCGGCAACTTGCGGACACCGATAAGGATCTCATGGAATTTATTGGAAGGCAAATCTCCTTTTCAAATCCACCGGGAATCGCTTATGAATATAGTAACCTTGGCTTTGCTTTACTTGGTAAGATCGTAACTAATGTTTCTGGTAAACGCTACCAGGATTATATAAAAGAAAATATTTGGTTGCCTCTGGGTATGAAGACTTCCGAATGGGAGTATGCAAATGTTGCTCCTGAAAAATTAGCGCACGGCTATCGCTGGCTCAATGAAAAATGGAATGAAGAAACGCTATTGCATGATACACCGGATGGTTCCTGGGGCGCTATGGGTAGCATGATTAGTTCGATCGATGAATTTGCAACTTACATGTCGTTTCACCTTTCTGCCTGGCCTCCATCGAATGCAGCGGAGACTGGCCCTGTAAGAAGAAGTTCGGTACGTGAGATGCAGCATCCCTGGCGATTTAATGCATTGAATCCAAACTATAAATATACAGATGGTCGAAATTGCCCGGTTGCTTCCGCATATTGTTATGGGTTAGGTTGGCTGCGCGATTGTGATGGAAAAATATATATAGCACATAGTGGTGGGTTACCCGGTTTTGGAAGTCAGTGGCGAATAATGCCAGACTACGGTATTGGGGTAGTTGCGTTTGCCAATCGTACCTATGCAGGAGTAGGTGGGGTGAATATGCAGGTACTTGATACCATTATTAAACTGGCAGGATTGACACCCCGTTCAATACCAGGATCAAAAATTTTGGAACAACGAAAAAATGAATTAGTGAAATTATTACCAGATTGGAACAATGCGGACAAGGCAGGTATTTTTGCAGAGAATTTTTTTCCTGATTACCCGATTGATACCTTGAAGAAATATTCCAAAGAATTATTTACGAAAGCCGGTAAAATTATTTCAGTGAAGGAGATGAAAGCAGAAAATCAATTACGCGGCTCATTTATCCTTGAGGGCGAAAGAACAAATATTGAAATCTATTTTACTTTATCTCCGGAAAACCCGGCGTTGATTCAAGAGTATTCCATTAAAGAATTGCCGAAACATTGATGCATCGGCAGATGTCCACAAAACCGATGCAATGAAATAATTATTTCATGATAATATCTGAAATTCCTTTTATTAACAGATCATTATTTTCATAAGCATTATTACTAAGCAGTATGATTGTTCTCTTTTTATCGATGAATCGTACAATTTGTGTTTTGTATCCGGGGTTATCTCCCGTATGGTAAACCATTTTCCCAAGGCTTGTCTCGCCTGGTAACATCCATCCAAAACCGTAATGAGTAATTTTCCCATCATTAAGATTGAAGCCTTCAAATGCTTCCTGTAAAGTAGTTTGTTTTAGTAACTTATTGGTGTAAAGCGCCTGGTCCCATTTTAATAAATCACTTGCCGTTGAACTGATTCGACCTGGTCCTTTTCGATTGCCTAACCAAATGGTATAATCAGATGAGGGGAAAGAATCGGCACGAACAAATTGATTTTTTTCTTTTACGTAAATATGGCCGATCGCAAAATTAGTCATCACTTTTTTTTCTGCCAAGGTTCTAATATTCGTGTTATACATTTTCAATGGGTTAAATATCCATTGCCTGCACAATTCAATAAAATTTTTGCCTGTAACCTTTTCCGCAATGCTAGCCAACAGGAGGTAGCCCGTATTGCTGTATTCATACCTGGCGCCAGGTTCAAATAATACCGAAGGAGCGTATTGATTAAGATAGGCTATACAATCTTCATTACCCGCTATTTTTGTTTTATCCCAATGGGTATCCATGATTACTTGATAATCGGGTAGTCCACTGGTATGCGTTAGTAAATGTCGAATGGTTATATTTTTATAGGGAAGGGATACATATTGTTCAATTAAATCATCATACCGTAATTTTCCTTTTTCTTTCAGCATCATAATGATCATGGAAGTGAATTGTTTGGAAACAGAGGCGAGTTCAAATACATCGGTTTTCAGTAATGGAATCTGTTTGGCGAAATTGCGGTATCCAATGGCAGAATAATGAATTGGCTTTCCATGGTCCGCAACCAACAACACACCACTAAAATTTTTATGTTCATTTAATAATGAATCGATTGTTGAATGGTGTTGCCCGAAAACATAAAAAGGTAATAATAGTAAGAGAACTGCTTTCATAATTTATTCTACTTTATTATGACAAAGATGCTGAATTTTATCTCGATTCACTTCAATGAAATAAGATTCTCTTTTTATAATGCTGAAAAGAGGTAGCTGGTTATTAGTTGAATTTTGAATGACATAGGATAACTTAATATTTATGCCACGAAAGCGCGAAGGAGGTTTAGTTGAACAATGATTTTGATAGGCGATCGTTGGACAGCACACGATTGTAATAGAACCGAGTATAATTTTTCTATAGTATAATATTAATGCTCCGAAAGCGCGAAGGAGGTTTAGTTGAACAATGATTTTGATAGGCAATCGTTGGACAGCATGCAATTGTTGTAGAACCGAGTATTATTATTTCTACAGTATAATATTTATGCCGCGAAAACGCGAAGGTAATTTATTGTGTTTGCAAAGAATTTGTGTAAAGCACTCCCTTTCCTGGGGTTTAAATATAAAGTACGAACTGATGGATTTTTAATAGCAGTAAACTCAAATAATAAAGACTGAAGCTATAGTCAATTATCTTATAGGAGGATTTAAATACCTGCCAACTCTTCGTCAAAAAAATATGGTTACATGTTGTTGCTGGATGATTCCGATGTATCGAAAATCTCTTATTTGGGAGATGGTAGGGGAGTGCAAGAAAAAAACATTTCAGCCTGTTGTTTTCATCATTATTGAAAAATGGAGTGATACTACTTTCAATAGATGAATTACCAGATGCGAAGAAATGATTATACCCACCAGGAAGAATCAAGCCAATTGATAGGTGTTGGAATTGAAATTCAGAAGCAGCTAGGTTCTGGTTTTCTTGAAATTGTTTACAAAGATGCTTTTGAATGTGAATTAAAAAACGCGAATATTTTTTTTGAACGGGAGAAAGAATATTTAATTAGGTATAAGGATACTGTTTTGCGCCATCATTTTTATGCAGATTTTGTCGTTTTTGATAAAATTATTCTTGAACTTAAGTCTAGAAAAGAAATAACAGACGAAGACTTAGCACAAACAATAAACTATTTAAAATGCTCGGGCTGCAAACTTGGATTGATATTAAACTTCGGGAGATCAAAACTGGAAATTAAGAGAGTAGCGTTAGGATATGAATAATTGGTGTAGTTGTTATTAGTATTTTAATATTAGAATCCTGAAATTAGTTTATTTAAAAACGAAAAATATAATAAGTTTGGGATTGCTCGAAAGGCGTTTGCGGGTGTAAAAATCTGGTATAAATAATATTGTACCTTTTCGAAAAATTACAGGTTTAAATGTATTCAACTTCCCTTCACGCTTTCGGGCAATAAAATTAGCTGCTTAAATAAAAAGTACTTTAAATAATACAACAACAAATTACAAAGACGATCCAAGTATTGCTGTTTACTAAAACCCTTCGCGCTTTCGCGGCGATAAAACTAGTGCAAATATTTTTTTAAAAAGCAAAGACAATCTGAACATTTTGTTTACTAAAACCCTTCGCGCTTTCGCGGCGATAAAACTAGTGCAAATATTTTTTAAAAAGCAAATGCAATCTGAACATTTTGTTTACTAAAACCCTTCGCGCTTTCGCGGCGATAAAACTAGTGCAAATATTTTTTAAAAAGCAAATGCAATCTGAACATTTTGTTTACTAAACCC
>JBJXDV010000350.1:0-24225 GCA_046153465.1 Chitinophagaceae bacterium | reverse complement strand
AGAGAATAACAGGTAACCAACAAATCGCCCAGGTATACGGATGCAGCATAATTTGGACTCTTTTTATGAGTAACCGGATCATCTTCTTCATGTACTCCCACTTCAATATGCGGTATTCCTACTTTTCTTAAAAACCCCGCCATTTCATCGGCACAGTTCGCAATAAAAACGCTAAGGAAATTATCGCCGTATTCTAATCCATGTGCAATACCTGCCCCCAATGCATAAATATTTTTTAGTACTGCTGCATATTGAACTCCATACACGTCATTATTTGTTAATGCGTTCAGGTAACCTGTACTAAAATGCTCGGCAATTTTTTCAGTAGCCGATGTTTCCAATCCTGAAAAAGTAAGATAAGATAATTTCTCCGATGCCACTTCCTCGGCATGGCAAGGCCCCATAATTGTAAAATAAGAGGCTAACGGTATACCATATTGTATTTTTAAATAATCATTGAGCAGGAGATTATTATCTGGAAGAATTCCTTTAACGGCAGATACTATCTTTTTTCCCGTAAGTGCGCTGTTCAACAATGGACGAAGTGTATCTATTACAAAGGAAGAAGGTACAGCTATTAGAATGCAATCAGATTGATCAACAATTGTTGAAATATTTGTATGAAGTGTAAGTAAATCTGTATTAAAGTAAACCGAACGTAAATAAGATGGATTGTGATGACGCTTTTTAAAATTATCAGCCATCTCCTCACTACGCATCAACCAATTTATAGAATGATTATTATCTGTAAGTAATTTAGCAAGTGCTGTTGCCCAACTGCCACTGCCAATAATACCCCATTTCATAAAATTCGTTTAATTATAAAACTAAGTAAACCGTTTGGCGCTCAGCATTAAAATTTGAATATATAAAAATCAAGCCACCCTTCTTCTCAATAGAAAATATCATTGTCAAACTATTGTTCAGAAAATACTTACTGGTTTTTACATTAATTCTTCTTGCTTTCAAACAGCTTATCTTTTGCTACCACCTTCACCTTCATCCCGTCTTTCAATGTTTTACTTATCACATTATAAGGAGCAGCAATCACTTCATCGCCCTCTTTTAGACCTTCCGTAATTTCGATATTATTGATGTCCTGAATATCTGTTTTTACTTTTACCTTTTTAACAAGCCCTCCCGGTTGCAATACAAATACCACTTCATCCATATCCGAGGCAAGTGAATTTTTAGTAGTTTCTTGTAGCCCTTCCTGATCCGATTTCATATCCTTTTTTTCATTCACCAGCTTATCGCTGTTTTTTTCGCGGGTAGTAACCGCATTAATTGCAATGGAAAGTACGTTTGCCTTGGTTTTCGTTTGAATATCCGCGCTTGCATTCATACCGGGGCGAAATGGAAAATTTTTAACACGACCTGGATTCATAAGATCTTTATAAGAATCTGGCAATAACCGAATATGTACTTTAAAATTGGTTACATCATTAGAGGTTATTGCAGCTTGTGCAGAAGAAGTACTGCTGCTGGCTATCTTAGTTACAATTCCTTTAAATTTTCTATTATTATAAGCATCTACTTCTACTAAGGCCGAGTCGCCGAGTTTTACTTTAGGAATATCATTCTCGCCTACATCTACCCTTACTTCAATTAAACTCATGTTGGCAATTCGCATAATTTCCGTGCCTGCCATCATCGAGTTACCAACTACGCGTTCTCCTTTTTTTTACATTTAATAAAGATACTACTCCATCCATTGGAGCCAATACTGCCGTTCGGCTTAGATCTTTATTCGCTCTTTGCAGGCTTGCAGCAGCACTTTGTACTCCTGCCTGGCCACTGCGTATCCCCTGCAGAGCAGCATTGTAATTTGCTTTTGCAGATTCTAACCCATTTATGGCTTGCTCAAATTCGGCCCGTGAAATTACCTTGTCATCCATTAATTTTTTCTGACGGTCATAGGTACGTTGTGCAAGTTCCAATGATGATTTAAGACTTTCCAACTGAGCCTTACTATTTTCAACGGATGCCTGTTGCTGATTTACTACCGCTGACGCCTGATCGCGTTGCGTTGAATAGATATCTGCATAAATCTTTGCAAGAATAGATCCACGCTTAACACTATCACCTTCCTCAACGGCCAGCTCAATAATTTCACCTGAAATATCCGGGCTAACTTTTACTTCAATTTCCGGGTATACCTTACCACTTGCATTTACGGTTTCAATAATAGTGCGGGGCGTTGCTTTCTCAGTAGATACTTTCAATCCCTCCTCTTTCCCAATTAAACCGGCCGATTTCAATCCAAAAAGGCCCGCTATCAAAAGCGCTACTATTCCGATGATCCACTTAACTCTTTTACTCATGTTTCTGTTATTAAACTTTATAAATATTTTTAACCCTGGTTTTATTATTGCAATTTTATCCCCTGTCCTTTATAAAACTCCAGCAATTTTAAACGAAAAACATAATCAACCTGGGCCAGTGCCAATTCTAGTTTTGAGCGGGTTAGATTATTTTGGTTGGTAAGAAAATCTATCGTCGACAATAAGCCGACATCATATCTTTTTTGCGCAAAATTATAAGCTTTTTCTGCCGTGCTCACGCTTTTTACCCCTGCATTATATTTTTGAACAGCAGTTGTGGCGTCTGTATAAGACTTATAAATATCCTGCTTTAACGTTCGTTCTGCCTGTTCTTTTTGTAACTCGAGGTTTTGAACGGTGAGTTTATTTTTCTGCCATTGAGTTTTGCCAAATCCATTATTAAAAATGGGTACATTAATACTAATTCCAACGTTCTGGCGAAAGTTATCACTTATCTGTGTTCCAATTGGAGTTCTTGAGGTTGTTATAATAGTATTGACTACAGGCGTCTGAACAAAATAATCAGTACCACTTATACTTACTTTAGCAGGGGTAGGTAGAAATGCTCCCGTTGATTGTTGAGTAAAGTTTGGAATCTTATTATTCGCATAATTGGTACCCATTCCACCAAAAGCAGCGATAGATGGATACATGGCAGCTTTTGAAGCATCGAGGTATTTATGAGCAGCCTGTATACGCAGATTGTTTATTTTTTGCTGAGGAAGATTGGCTAACGCAAGTCCATATACAATCTCAGGTTGTAAATCAGCCAGGCTTTCTACCGGAATTTTATCCAACGGCGGTGTTTCAACTTCAAAGGGAACTGCAGCATCCAAATTTAGCAACGCCTTTAATTGAAGCGTGTTCTGTTGTATAGATGCCAAGGCTGTTATTAATGTTGAACTATCACGGGCCAATTGCGCTTCGAGTTCGGCCAAATTTAATTCTGGTAAAGATCCTGCTTCTACCCGCTTACGTGTATTATCTAAACTTTGCAACGTTTGCTGAACAGCAACGTTAGCAATATTTGCCTGTTCTTTCGAAACCAATACTAACAGGTACCCAGAAGCTACATTTAATGAAATATCGTTCTTTAATTTTTCTATATCTGCCCTGGCAGCTTCTGCAGATAATTGATTGCCGGCAATCGTATTTTTAAGATTGAACCAATTAAATATAGTAACGCTTGTATTAAGGTTGAATTGGGAAAAAAGCAATTGCTGATTGGTAAACTGGTTACTTGTGGGGTCAATAGACCGACCCGAACTGATACCTGTGCTATTAGAAAAACTCACATTCGGATATTGTTGCAGGCGGCTTTGGTTTAAAGTAAGTTCAGATATTCTGGCCTGGATATCTGCCTGTTTTACTGAAATATTGTTTGCAACAGCAAACTCTACACAGCGTTTAAGATCCCATTTGTCTTGTGCAGTAACCAGATTATTGAAAAGCAGACTTATACAACTAAAAAAAACAATATGTTTCATATAACAAATGTAATTGTTAAGTAAGGGTGTGCAATTGAATTTTGATGGACGGTCATAATATTGTCATTCCTAAACAAAATAATTTAATGAAAGCGAGATTCTGATAATGATGCCGTTAATTTTTCTCCAAAAACTATAGGATGGCAGAAAATGCCTGCTCTAAATCTGCTATTAAATAAGCTGGCTCTTCTAACCCCACGTATAAACGAACCATTTTGTGTTCGCGGTTTGATGCATCAAACTCACTATTTAACAGAGAGGTACATTTAGGAATGGCAAGGCTTTCGTGGCCACCCCAACTTACTGCCATTAATATATGTCGCAAGCTTTCACAGAAGGTTACAATCTCTTCTCTCTTTTTAACTCTTAACACCATGGTTAGCAATCCACAGGCTCCACTCATTTGTTTTTTTGCAAGTTCGTATTGTGGAAAAGAAGGGTCGAACGGGAAAATAACTTCTTCAATTTTGGAATGTTGTTTAAGGTAAGCAAGTACCTGTTCGGTAGATCGGGTAATACGTTCAAACCTGGCAGGTAAGGTGCGCAACCCACGCAACAATAGCCAGGCATTAAATGGTTGAATGCCGCTTCCTACTGTTACATATTCGCAGTCAAATATCTTTTTTATCATCTCACGGGTTCCGCACAACACTCCTCCTAATGTATCACTATGTCCACTTATATATTTAGTAGCTGTTTGCATTACCAGGTCGATACCCATACGAATAGGATTCTGATGCAACGGTGAACAATAGGTATTATCAATAATGGTAATAATATTTTTTGATTTAGCCCATTTGGCAACGGCCTCAATATCCTGCAATAAAAAATTCCAGCTATTCGGGCTTTCCAAATAAAAGAGTGTAGTGTTGGGTTGGGTAGCTTGCTTCCAATTATTAATATCTCTGCCATCCACATACGTAGTACTGATTCCAAAACGTGGAAGCATTCCGTCAAACATTTTCTGAAAGCAAGAGTATGGCTTTTCTACAGATACAATGTGGTCGCCTGCCTTTAGATTTGCCATTACGCCGGCAAAAATAGCCGCTGCTCCGTTATTAAATACTAAACAATCTTCTGCGCCATCCAATGCCGCTAATTTTTTACGAAGAATATCCACCGTTGGGTTTATACCACGACTGTACAAATAACCACTCATCTCATCTTCAAAAGCAGCTCTAAGATCGTCTACTTTCTTAAATGCAAAATTGCTGGTCTGAATAATCGGTGGAGCAATGGCATTAAAATATAATTGACGATCCTCGGCCAGTTCATTAATAATATAAGAAAGAGATTGTTGCTCGTTCATTTTTCAATCGAAGTTTTGGTAAAAAGATTTTTTGTTACAAAGTAAATGACCATAAATGCACCCAATACCGCAATTCCGGTGAGCGCGGTCTTATAATCATCAATGGCAATACTAATGGCAACAAATGTATAGGCGGCTATAAAAACAACGGGAAGCAATGGATACAATTTCATTTTATAAATACCTGTATTATCCAGGTGTTTTGTCTTTTTTCTAAGCACAAAAATAGTAGCAGCCGAGGTAGCCATTCCGATACAATCCAGGAAAATGGTGAATTTTAGAATCTCCTCAAATTTTTTAGAAAAGAAAAGAATGACCATACAAATAGTAGCGAAAACAGACAGGGCAACTACCAACACTTCTTTTTCTTTTGATTTTCGTTGAAATATTTTTGGAAGCACTCCATCTTCGCTCATTGCAAACATAACCCTTGGATTACTCATCAGCAATACATTTACATAGGCAAGTACGCTTAAAAAGAGAAGTGCAGAAAAGATATTTGCACCTGTTTGACCAAATAACTTACCCGTTAGAATAGCTGCTATTTCCTGACCCTGCCCCCTGTTTTGCATCAGCTCAAATCCCACTACTTTATAATAGGCAAAGTTGACGATAAGATATAAAAGTATGATAACAGCTATTCCAATAAATATGCCTTTAGGAATATTACGCGATGGATGTTTAACTTCATTTCCGAAGTTAATCGTTTGCTGGTATCCACCATAAGTAAACGAAACGGCTACCAGCGCCACCCCAAAAGATAGTATGTATTGCTTTAATGAATAATCGCTGGTTACAGACGTTACAGCAGAATTATCTGCATAAATAGAAGGAAAAAATAATGAAGCAACTAAAACCAATAACATTCCAATCTTAATAATCATAAGCACGTTTTGTGCTTTCGAACTCATCTTTAAACCCATCAGGTTTACGCCATAAAAAATAATGATGGCTGCCATGGCAATGCTTGCCTTCACTAAATCTGAAACACCACCTCCAAAAAATACATTACTTATATATCCTGCTCCAATTAATGCCACACCACTTAAGGAAGCAGCATTAGATATAAGTATAATACAATTAATAGAAAAGGCAAGAGAGGGATGATATGCATAAGAAAATATCCGGTAATAACCACCTGTAACAGGAAACCGGCTACCAATTTCGGCATAAGTTAATGCGCCACACAATGCCACTAACCCTCCGATGATCCAGGCGGAAAAATAAACAGTGGGATTTAAAGCTGCTTTAGCTGAATCTGTTGCTGTACGAAAAATACCCATCCCAATTACAAGTCCAATTACGATCATTGAAAAGCTAAAGAGCCCAAGTTTACTTTTTTCCGTCATTTAATGAAGATAATGAATATTACGTTTTAGCTTTGCAACTTCATTTTAACTTACATGAATAGAATCAACCGCTTACTGCTTATATTACTGTTAGCACAAAACTCATCTTATTCCCAGGATCGAAAAACCGTTGATTCTTCCCGGCTTCTACCTGAAATAACCGTTACTGCGTTTGAACAAAATCGATCGATCCTTTCCAGTAGTATATCCGTTAAAGTTATTAATCTTTCAACAGTCGATCGATTGAATAAAAGTTCGTTAGTTAATGGATTGAATTCAGTAGCAGGTGTTCGAATGGAAGAACGTTCACCTGGCAGTTATCGACTTAATATCAGGGGCAGTTCCCTCCGATCTCCGTTTGGTGTACGCAATGTAAAAATATATTGGAACAATATTCCGGTAACAGATCCCGGGGGGAATACTTATTTCAACCAATTTGCCTTTAATAATTTTTCAAGCATTGAAATTGCTAAAGGGCCCGCAGGAAGTATGTATGGCAGCGGAACAGGTGGATTATTATTGCTCCAAAGCATTGATAATAGCTGGCACCCCGGAACAATGATTGAGTATATTACGGGATCGTATAGTCTACAGAATATTTTCGCTTCGGTTCATTTCGGCGAAAAAGAAAATAGAAATACCATAAGCTATGCCCACAACCAAAGTGATGGATACCGCGATCATTCAACAATGCGGCGAGACAACTTGAGTTGGTCAACAAAAATTAATTTAACTCAAAAACAGCAACTCGATGCCCATGTTTTATTTACGGATATGGAGTATCAAACGCCCGGCGGATTAACACAAACTGAATTAAGCAGCAATCCCAAACAGGCAAGGCCAACTGCTGGTGCTTTTCCAAGTGCACAAACAGCTAAAGCGGCTATTTATCAGAAGAATTTTTTAGCCGGCGTCGTTCATCAGTACTATTTTAATCCTTACTTTAAAAATTCCACTTCCCTCTATGGTGCATTTGCTCAAATAAAAAATCCTACGTTCCGTAATTATGAACGAAGAAATGAACCGCATTTTGGAGGGCGTACCGTTTTTAGTTATGAAAAAAAATGGAACGATGCTAAAATGCAATGGGTGGCTGGCGGAGAATGGCAACAGGCTTATTTCAATACACAGGTTTCAAAAAATAAAAATGGCAATCAAGACACCCTGCAAACAAATGACGATGTACAATACACGAACTATAGTGTATTTGTGCAGGGTGATGTAACGGTTCATAAAAATTGGATCTTTAGTGCAGGAGGAAGCATCAATAAATCATCCGTTGAGTTCACCCGATTGAATAAATATCCGGTACTTACTCAGGGCCGAACCTATAAAAATGAATTCTCTCCTCGTATTTCTATCTTAAAAAAAATAAAGGATCATTATTCGATTTTTGCCAGCGTTTCAAAAGGATTTTCTCCGCCAACAGTAGCCGAATTGCTTCCTTCCACCGGCGTGATTAGTACATTTTTAGAGGCTGAACAGGGAATCAATTATGAAATCGGAAACCGTTTAAATTTTGCCAAGGGTCAATTACAAATTGAACTAACAGCTTATTATTTTAAGCTGAATAATGCATTGGTATTGCGTAAAGACAATAACAATGCGGATTATTATGTAAATGCCGGCGATGCAACGCAAAAAGGAATTGAACTAAGTATCGACTATATAAAACCGTTAACTAATTCTTATATTTTTGAGTATATCATTATACGTACGGCTCAAACATTTAACAATTATATTTACGGAAATTTTAAAAAGGATGCTGCAGATTTTTCAGGAAAGCATTTACCCAGCGTTCCAAATTATACAGCATCAATACTTGCAGACCTTCAATTCAAAAAAGGAATATATATAAATTGTAATTTTTATCACGCCTCGCGAATATTTTTGAACGATGCAAATACTGCTGAAACAAAAGCTTATGATTTATCAGGTGCGCGTATCGGGTGGAAGTTTAGTATAAAAAATAAGTCAACGTTAAATTTATATATGGGTATTGATAATATTTTTAATGAAGCCTATAGTTTAGGAAATGATATCAATGCAGCGGCTGGCCGATACTACAATGCCGCCCCTGCACGAAATTTTTATATTGGCGCTGCATTTCATTTTTTAAAAAAATCTACGGCCGATTAAAATTCACTTAACGCTACTATTGAATATAGCTAACAATCCACTCCGGCAAATTTTTACGAATTGATGACAGCAAACTGAAAATGCTATTTGTGAAGTAGTTCGAAGACGGTTACATTTGCACTGATTATGGTTTTTTCGCCTTTGGCGGAGAATTAAAAGGGAAGTCGGTGTAAATCCGGCGCTATCCCCGTAGCTGTAAAGGTTGGTATATAATGAATGGTAATTAAATAATAACATATTCTTTATTCATTATCTGCTATTCACATTATTGAATCTTCATACCACTGTCTTTAAAAGATGGGAAGGTGTTCAGTAATACCTCAAGCCAGAAGACCTGCCATCATCCTTTAAACATTTATCAGCTTTCGGGTGAAAGGCGTGAAATGTAAACGTCGGAGGGCATTTATATTTCTATTTCTTTTTTATTTCCTGAAAGCAGTCACTGCAAAATTATTTTCATTGCATGAAAAAGAGAATTTTTGTGGTAGCTGCTGTTATTATTAGCAGTTACACCTATGCGCAAGACAGCACCGTAAAAACCTTGGATGAGGTTATTATTTCTGCCAACAAAACACTACAAAAACAAAGCACTACCGGTAAAGTAGTAACCGTTATTGACCAGTCAGTTTTACAACGAAATGCCGGTAAAACAATTTCCGAGATTATTAATTTCCAGAGTGGCATTTTTGTGAATGGTGCTAACAGTGTCATGGGAGCGAATCAGGATTTTTATTTTAGGGGCGCAGGAACGGGCAACGTACTGGTTTTGATTGATGGTATACCCGTGGGAGATCCGTCGCAGATAAATAATAGTTTTGATTTGAACAGTATCAATCCTTCGTCCATTGAACGCATTGAAATTTTGAAAGGCGCCCAGAGTACTTTATGGGGAAGTGATGCCGTTGCAGGCGTAATAAATATCATTACTAAAAAAAAGAGCGCTTCAAAAATCAATCCATCAGTAGTTTTATCGTATGGTAGCTATAAAACGTTTCGTAGCGTGGTTGGGCTTTCAGGGAAACTGAATAGATTAAGCTATAACCTCAATTTTAATCATGCGAGCACCAGTGGATTTTCAGCTGCACAGGATACTTCGGGCAATAAGGATTTTGACAAAGATGGATTTCGTCAAACTAATCTTCAGGCTACCATCGGATACCAGTTTACTTCTGCATTTTCTATAAGTAGTTTAATAAGCGCTGGAAGGTATAAAACGGATATAGATGCAGGAGCTTTTAAAGATGATAAAGATTATATTTCCGAAAACAAAAACAGTATCTATGCGATAGATGCTGCCTTTACTTCTTCCAGAGTTAACCTGCATTTTATAAATTCGCTTATCCGTTCAGGACGAGAATTGACTGATGATAGTGGCTCAATTGGTGGTTTTGCAACCTATGCAAATGGTTTTTACAATGGTCAACATTTTGTATCAGAACTTTTTGGTAATTATTTTTTTTCTGATAAAATATCTTTGTTGGCAGGTGTGCAGGGTAATTGGCAGAAGACCGACCAGGGTTATAAAAGCTTTAGCAGCTTTGGCCCTTTTGAAACGGCTTTAGGCGATAGTGCTAAAGCCAACAATACCGCGGCCTATACTTCTTTGGTGATTAAAAGTAATTCGGGGTTTACAATGGATATTGGTTTACGCTTTAACCACCATAGCATTTATGGAAATAATAGTACGTATACGTTCAATCCTTCTTTTTCAATTGATGAGAACACAAGAGTGTTTGCGAGTATCTCCTCCGCATTTAAAACTCCCTCATTATACCAATTGTATAGTGAATATGGAAACAGAACATTAAAACCTGAAGAAACCGCTAATTATGAAGCGGGCCTTCAGGTTTTCAGCAATAACAAAAGAAATTCTTTCCGCATTGTTGGATTTAAAAGAGCTATAAAAAATCTGATTACTTTTTATACCAATCCTTCGACCTATACCAGCCAATACATTAACAGGGATGAACAAAATGATTATGGTTTTGAAATGGAAAGTACTATTGCTATCGGAAAAAAAGGTAATTGGGTCAGCAATATTACCTATGTGGATGGAGAAGGGAAGACCGATCAGCAAAAAGAGAAAAATTTTTACCGTCGTCCTAATTTCACATTTAATAGTGTATTAACTATTGAACCCTTTATCGGTTTTATGCTGGTACCTTCCTTTCGTTTTGTGGGCACACGATTAAAGGGGCCTTACGATGCTGGGGAACCGCAAATGCCTTCCTATTATACGATCGACTTATACGGTAGTTATAATTTCAGTAAACGTATAAAGGTCTTTTTAGACTTGCGAAATATAACCAATCAAACCTATTTTGATATTGCAGGATACAACAATCGAAAATTTAATTTCATAACTGGTATTGGTTTTAATTTTTAAGTCAGGCATAGTATCCTTTATTAAAAAGATTGCAAAGTGCCTGAAGGAATTAAATTTTGATAAGGAATTATGCCGTGCCCAACAAATAAAACTATATATTTTTTTTTATTTGGCTGGAATGCAGGCGGGTAGCGGATTTCTGCTAATAATAAGTAATAGTGAAACTCTTTTCAACATGGGGTGAATAACTACTTAACTTAAAAATAATATTGCTTAGTAACATTGTACGGCAATGATGGTAACAATTACTCCTTTTTTGAGTATTGTATTAAAAGGGAATCCGGTGCAAATCTGGAACTATCCCCGTAGCTGTAAGGTTTGAAATAGTAAAGAGGAATAGCGAACGATTCCGGCAAGAATGATAAGTGAGTAACCACTGGGTATTCTTGTACTATTCGCAGAAAAGGTTACTGAATGAATATACCACTGTTGATGAAAGGTAAGAGCCACATCACCGGGAAGGTATTCAGTAATTAACCAAGTCAGAAGACCTGCCATTATTCAAACAAAAAATTGTCACGCCTTCGGGTGAAGGGCAGAGCAACGAGTACATTACGGAACACTGTTCCGGATGTAATCACTACCGCTACCCCCGACCACGGCCAAACCAGGAAAAAAATTTGATATGCAACAAGAGACAGAACTTCTTTTAAGAGAAAACAAGGATCGCTTTGTGATTCTTCCAATTAATTATCCAAAAGTATGGGAGCAATACAAAAAGCATGAAGCCAGTTTTTGGACGGCCGAGGAAATTGATTTAAGTGCTGATCAAAAAGATTGGGTTGGATTGAATGATGGAGAGCGTCATTTCATTTCGCATGTATTGGCTTTTTTTGCTGCCAGTGATGGTATCGTAAATGAAAACCTGGCGGTAAATTTTATGAGCGAAGTACAATTACCAGAAGCGCGTTGCTTTTATGGATTCCAGATAATGATGGAAAATATCCATTCGGAAACCTACGCACTTTTAATTGATACTTATATTAAAGATCCAAAAGAAAAACATCGTCTTTTTCATGCCATAGAAACAGTTCCGGCGGTAAAGAAAAAAGCAGAGTGGGCATTGCGCTGGATTGATAATGGAAATTTTGCTGAACGCCTGGTTGCTTTTGCTGCTGTTGAAGGAATTTTCTTCAGTGGAAGTTTCTGTTCTATTTTTTGGATGAAAAAAAGAGGGTTAATGCCCGGTCTCACCTTTAGCAATGAGTTGATAAGCCGCGATGAGGGCCTGCATTGCGAGTTTGCATGCCTGTTATACAGCATGCTACAGAATAAATTATCGCAGGAAGAAGTGTATGGAATTATCAGAGACGCGGTCGTGATAGAAAAAGAATTTATCAGCGAAGCACTTCCGGTTAAATTGATAGGGATGAATGCAGACTTAATGAAGCAATATATAGAATTTGTTGCCGACAGGTGGTTAGCTGAATTAGGTTATCCCAAAATGTTTAATGCAACCAACCCTTTTGATTTCATGGAGATGATTTCATTACAGGGTAAAACAAATTTCTTCGAAAAACGAGTAGGTGATTACCAGAAGTCCGGTGTACTTGGAAGTAAAGAGGTACAAAGTTTTTCATTGGAGGAAGACTTTTGATATAGGAGTTGTGAATGGTGATTTCGGAGTGCTAAAAACCTTCTTGGATGACAAAGGAAGAATTAAAAAAAAGGACAAAGGCCTCTCATATTGCGGTTATTCGGTTATGTGAAAATCTTCCAAGAAATGCTGCTGGTTATGAGATTGCCCGCCAGTTAATTCGCTCTGCCGGATCTGTTGGAGCAAATTACAGAGCTGCAAACCGGGGAAAATCAACAGCAGCTTTTATTTATAAGATAGAAATAGTAATAGAAGAAGCAGATGAATCGATGTATTGGCTGGAAGTTTGTTAGGAATTATCACTATTACCAACGGATTTAGCCGGCCCTTTGATAATAGAAGCTAATGAGTTAATTAGCATATTTGTTGCGACAGTAAAAACTTCAAAAAATAAAAGAGATAATCAACTAAAAGGAAATCAGATATCATAACCCATAAATCATATATATTATAATGTACGTAATTAAAAGAAACGGAAAACAAGAATCCGTAAAGTTCGACAAAGTAACTGCCAGAATTGAAAAACTATCTTACCGCTTAAGCCCGTTAGTAGATATTTACGAAGTCGCCAAAAAAACAATTGAAGGAATTTTTGAAGGTGTTCCCACTACAGAGCTGGATAACCTGGCAGCAGAAACGGCTGCATCACTTACCACTACCCATCCCGACTATGCGATTTTAGCATCCCGGATAGCAGTAAGTAATTTACATAAGAATACACTCAAGAGCTTTTCCGACACCATGCGGATTTTGCATCGGTACACAAATTCGATCAACGGTAAAAAGTTACCAATGATTGCCGACGATGTAATGCAAATTATTGAAGATAATGCCGAGCTGCTGGATAGTACCATCATTTATGACCGTGATTTTGGATTCGATTATTTTGGTTTTAAGACTCTCGAGAAATCTTACCTGCTAAAGAACAACGGTAAAATAGCGGAACGTCCTCAGCACATGTATATGAGGGTGGCAGTAGGTATTCATAAAAATGATATTGAAAGTGTGATAAAGACTTACCACCTCATGAGTGAGCGATGGTTTACACATGCAACGCCTACATTGTTTAATGCAGGAACTCCAAAACCACAAATGTCATCCTGCTTTTTATTAACCATGAAAGAGGATAGTATTGAAGGTATTTATGATACACTCAAACAAACAGCTAAAATTTCTCAAAGTGCGGGTGGAATTGGATTGGCTATTCACAATGTTCGTGCTACCGGAAGTTATATTGGTGGTACGAATGGCACAAGCAATGGTTTGATTCCGATGCTGAGAGTATTTAATGATACTGCGCGATATGTAGATCAGGGTGGAGGTAAACGAAAGGGTGCTTTTGCCATTTATCTTGAACCCTGGCACGCTGATGTATTTGAATTTTTGGACCTGCGAAAAAATCATGGTAAAGAAGAAATAAGAGCAAGAGATTTATTTTATGCATTGTGGATGCCCGATCTTTTTATGAAACGTGTGGAAGCAAACGGAAATTGGAGTTTGTTTTGTCCAAATGAAGCTCCGGGTCTGAGTGATACTCACGGAGAAGCTTTCGAAAAATTATATGAGCAGTACGAAGCAAGCGGCAAAGCAAGGAAAACAGTTAAAGCGCAGGATTTGTGGTTCGCTATTTTGGATGCGCAGATTGAAACCGGCACTCCTTATTTATTATATAAAGATGCCGCAAACACTAAAAGTAATCAACAGAATTTAGGTACTATCAAAAGTTCCAACCTTTGCACGGAGATCATTCAATATACTTCCTCGGATGAAGTAGCTGTTTGCAACCTTGCTTCCATTGCCTTACCACGTTTTGTAATTAACGGCCAGTTTGATCAGCAGAAACTATACGATGTTACTTATGAGGTAACAAAAAACCTTAACAAAATCATTGAAAATAATTATTATCCGG
Source organism: Chitinophagaceae bacterium (assembly GCA_046153465.1). Taxonomy (GTDB): domain Bacteria; phylum Bacteroidota; class Bacteroidia; order Chitinophagales; family Chitinophagaceae; genus Endoryza. The sequence continues at coordinate 9,725 of JBJXDV010000350.1, read as the reverse complement.
TTGAGGAAGCACGTTATTCAAATATGCGGCATCGCCCCATTGGTATCGGTGTACAGGGGCTTGCGGATGCCTTTATTCTTTTGCGCCTGCCCTTCGAAAGTGATCTTGCCAAATTGTTGAATAAAAATATTTTTGAAACCATTTACTTCGCTGCTATGACAGCGAGTAAGGATTTGGCTAAAGAACAAGGTGCTTATGAAACCTTCCGGGGATCTCCTTTATCAAAAGGTCTTTTTCAATTTGATCTTTGGAACGTTCAACCAAGTGATCGTTGGGATTGGGATACGCTGAAAAAAGAAGTATTGGAATATGGGGTACGCAATTCATTATTAGTGGCGCCCATGCCAACTGCCTCTACATCTCAAATATTGGGTAATAATGAATGTTTTGAGCCCTATACGAGTAATATCTATACGCGCCGTGTGTTGAGTGGTGAATTCATTATTGTGAACAAACATTTATTAAAGGATCTTGTGCAATTGGGAATATGGAATAACAGTATGAAGAACCAGATTATTGCAGCAAATGGTTCTGTACAAAATATATCAGGTATTCCTTTGGAGATAAAAGAACTTTATAAAACTGTTTGGGAAATAAAACAACGAACCCTGATTGATATGGCAGCCGAACGTGGCGCTTATATATGCCAGTCACAATCGTTGAATTTATTTGTTGATACCCCTTCCGCAGGCAAACTTACTTCTATGCACTTCTATGCATGGAAGAAAGGATTAAAAACGGGTATGTATTACCTGAGAACACAGGCTGCTGCACAAGCTGTACAATTTACGGTAGAAAAACAGGGAAGCATAAGTATGGAACCTGTTTTACCGGGAGCTTTAGTGGAAGTAGAAGACAACGATCCCTCATTCAATGGTGCTACCTGCAGTATGGAAGATGGTTGTATATCTTGTAGTGGTTAAGGAAACAAAATGTAAAAGAATCAAAAGTCAAGGAACAAGATACAAGAAGCTAATAAATGAAAAATCACGAGGGTCTCCAAATTCAGGGGACCCTTTTTAGTGTTGCTTTAGGTAACAGCCGAATATTATAGATAAGATTTGAAACCCATTTACCTTTGTAAAAAATTGGAGCATGCCATTCAACCTTAGCGAACTGCTTACCGTTACATTTACCTTATTTGCAGTGATTGATATTATTGGATCTACACCTGTACTAATATCTTTAAAACAAAAAATTGGAAGTATAAATGAGGGTAAGGCCACGCTCATATCTGGAATATTAATGATCCTGTTTTTATATGTGGGCGAAAAATTTCTGAATTTGCTGGGAGTAGATAAACGCTCCTTTGCGGTGGGTGGTTCTATAGTAATCTTCATTCTTGGATTAGAACTGGTGCTTGGCCTTGAATTTTTTAAAAGCGAAAAGGACCCAAAGTCAAGTACGATGGTACCAATTGCGTTTCCCTTAATTGCAGGTTCCGGAACCCTGACCACTATCATGTCGTTGAAAGCGAATTATGACTCTGTAACGATATTGATTGCCATATTAATAAATCTTATCATAGTATTTGCGGTATTAAAATCGCTGAACCTGATACAACGATTATTAGGACCAGCAGGAATGATTGCTGTACGTAAATTTTTTGGCGTAATATTGCTCGCTATCGCGGTAAAGATATTTGCCACCAATGCGCCGGGATTGATTAAATAAGTAGGGAGCCGGTAGTTATGAGCCAGAAGCCTAATCTTCTTGTTAAAATTGTTAATTCATCTTTTATAATAGGAGCAATCGAAATAAGTTCTTTTAAAGATATCGTTGAGAAAGTGTTTTGGAATGGGGCCGAACAACTACGAACCATAACCATAAATTTTCAAACCAACTGGCCTCATCGTATGGTCCATAGTATTTAGCCATGAGCCAGAAGCCTAAGCTTCTTGATAGAATTGCTGATTCATCTTTTATAATAGGGGCAATCGAAATAAGTTCTTTTAACGATATCGCTGAGGAAGTGTTTTGGAATGGTGTCGAACAATTACCAACCATAAACCATAAACTTTCAAACCAACTGGCCTCGTCGTACAATGGATAGTATAAGAGTTTCCGAAGCTCCAGATTCAGGTTCGATTCCTGACGAGGCCACTTTTCATAATAGCTACCCAGTAAACCAGATATCCCGATCGTTTTTATCTTATTTGCCATCACAATTAATTGGGGAAAAATTTAATGACTCCATTCTCCATTCGACCAACAATCAAGAAAATTTATTTCTGAATCCTTCCAGTTATGTACGAACTTTAGTGATGATCATGAAAATGCCATAACATTTTTTTATGAAAAGAGGGTTGTTTTTTCTATTCACTTGGGTTTCGTACTTTCTATTGCCATCCTGTTCCCCAGAGCTGCCAAAGGACGTATCGTTTGCTTATAATAACCTTCCGGAAAAGCTGGATTATAACCTGCATGTAAAACCGATTCTTTCTGATAAATGTTTTTCCTGCCATGGACCCGATAAAGGAAAACTTAAAGCCGGGTTACGATTAGATATTGCCTCGTCAGCCTATGCCGATCTTCCGGAAAGCCCGGGCAAAGTGGCCATTAAACCGGGCAGTTTAACAGGAAGCGAGTTGTTTCATCGGATACTCTCCTCAGATCCGGAGTATCGAATGCCTTCATCAAAGTCGCACCTTAGCCTTTCCTCAAAAGAAAAAGCAATATTGATAAAATGGATTGAGCAGGGGGCCATTTATAAACCACATTGGGCTTTTGTAAAACCTGTAAAACCAATAGTTCCGACTGTAAAAAACAAGGCGTGGACCATTAATTCTATCGATAATTTCATTGCGCATACACTTGAGCGGGAACAAATGCTTCCTTCGAAACAAGCAAACAAGGAATTGTTATTAAGAAGAGTGTCGTTAGACCTTACCGGGATTCCTCCAACGCTTGATGAAATAGATGCGTTTATAAAAGATAGTAGCTCGAATGCGTATGAAAAACAAGTTGATCGACTATTAGCTTCACCACACTATGGTGAAAAAATGGCCACTGATTGGCTGGATGGCGCCCGCTATGCAGATTCGCACGGATATACTGTTGATCGACTAAGAGATGTATCTCCTTACCGCGATTGGGTAATCAATGCGTTCAATAAAAATAGCAGGTACGATCAATTTATACAATGGCAGTTGGCCGGCGATCTTATGCCGAATCCAACAAAAGATATGCTGATTGCAACCGCCTTTAATCGTTTGCATCCTCAAAATATGGAGGGAGGTATTATTGATGAAGAATTTCAATCGGAATATGTAGTGGATAGAATAAATACAACAGGCACTGCACTCATGGGACTTACTATTGGATGCGCGAAATGCCACGATCATAAATTTGATCCGATCTCCCAAAAAAATTACTACGAACTTTTTAGTTTCTTCAACCAAACAAAAGAAGCGGGACAAATATCATTTGACGACGCAATGCCCGCCCCAACCCTTCTGTTACCCACTGAAGAAAAAGAAAAAATTATTCAATTCATAAATAAGTCGATTGACGAGCAAAAAAATAAACTTACGCAAGTAAAGCAGTCAGCAACAACCGATTTTGAAAAATGGCTGCAATCCGGGAGTTATAAGAGTTTAGCCAACGAAAAAATTCCACTAAATGCGCTGCAAGGGCAATTCAATTTTGACAATGGTACGTTGAAAAATGCAGCGAATATAAAATTACCTGGCGCTATGAAACGCGAACTGGGTGGCGTACCGGGAGAAAAACCTGTATTCGAAACCAGCCATCAGCATAAAGCCTTAGTTCTAGATGGCGATGAATGGCTTGATATAAGCCCGATCGGAATTTTCAGAAAACACCAACCGTTTAGCATAGCGATCAGCGTTTGGATCCCCAACCAATTCAAAGAAGGGGTTATTTTTCACAAATGTGTTGCTGAACGATTGTATAATTATCGGGGATACCATTTGTATTTTAAAAACGATCGGCTGGAGGTTGCCTTATCACATGCGGCACCATCTAATGCAATCACCAGAATTTCCAAAGAAATCATTCCAAGGGAAAAATGGAATCAATTAACATTGACGTATGATGGCTCCTCGCATGCAAATGGATTGAAATTATTTCTGAATGGTAGAGAATTAGAAATGGAAACAACCATGGACCAGTTGACCAAGGATATTTTAATATACTCGAGTATACAACCCGGTCTTCAAATAGGTGCATGGAACAGGGGCTTTGGTTTTAAAGGTGGGAAAATAGATGATCTATTGGTTTATAACCGCGCACTAACTGACTATGAAATAAAGGTAGTTGCCGGGCAAAATGAATGGGCAACGATTACCAATAAATCTATCAATCAATTATCGCAGGCTGACATCAATACTTTGAAAGAATATTACTTGTCGTCTATTCATCGGGGTGTTTTATCTGAACAAAATCAATTGCAGCAACTTCAATCGAGGCTCTCGGATTCAACGGAAAATATTTCGGAGATGATGATCATGCAGGATATGCCTGCCTGGAAAAAGACCTACTTACTCAAAAGAGGGAATTATGATGTGCGAGGAGAAGAAGTATTCCCAAATACACCTGAAGCAATTTTTCCTTTTCCAAAAGAATTGCCTAAAAATCGTTTAGGCTTAGCCTTATGGCTCACTAACGAAAATCATCCCCTTACTGCCCGTGTTGCCGTTAACCGCTATTGGCAGATTTTTTTTGGAACCGGCCTTGTGAAAACCACCGAAGATTTTGGCAACCAGGGGGAATCGCCCAGTCATCCAGAATTACTCGATTGGCTCGCAGTAAGTTTTAGGGAATCGGGTTGGGATATTAAAAAACTCTGTCGACTCGTTGTGTTATCTGCTACCTATCGACAGGAATTTAAATCTGATGCATCAACGCTTTTAAATGATCCGGAGAACAGGTTATTATCGCATGGTCCTTCAGTTAGATTGTCTGCAGAAATGATTCGTGACAATGTATTAATGGCAAGCGGACTTCTTAATAAAAAAATCGGAGGCAAAAGTATTAAACCCTACCAACCCCCGGGCCTATGGGAAATAAACAATACTTCCTATACGGCAGACACCGGTGAAGCTGTATACAGAAGAAGTTTATATATAGTAATGAAACGTTCGGTTCCAAATCCCACGCTATCTACCTTTGATGCCAGTTCGGGTAGCTATTGTGTGGTGCGCCGGCAAAAAACCAATACGCCCCTTCAGGCATTGGTTACTTTGAACGACCCAACTTTTGTTGAAGCGGCTAAAGTTTTAGGTGAACAAATTTCGAAAACAACCAACCAACAAAACGGTATTGAAACCGCCTACAGAAAGTTAACAGGGTTAACCCCCGGTAAAAAAGAAATTGGATTACTGATGTTGCTCCAGCAACAAGAATTAAAAAAATTTAGAGCATATCCAACAAAAATAACTGGCTGGTTAAAAGCAGGGCAATATAAGATTGAAAAGACGCTAGAGCCCGCAGTTGTTGCGGCTAATGCGGTAGTAGCAAGTACCATCATGAATTCAGATGCAACGATAACTAAACGATAAATCATGTGTGAACATCATAAGGAACCATTTAAACCATCGTCACCAGATTTACACCAAATTCATCAACGGTGGGACAGGCGAAATTTTTTAACCAAAACATCCCTTGGTATTGGGGCAGTGGCACTGGGTTCGTTGATTGGTAAAAATTTATTTGCCAATGCAGCAACAACATTAGCTACTGAAACAAGTGCTGCCAGCGTGGAAGCAGAGATATTAAAAGCTATTCCTCATTTTGCACCAAAAGCAAAAAGAGTAATTTATCTTTTTATGAGCGGCGGCCCTTCTCAATTTGAAACCTTTGATTATAAGCCGAAACTGGTAAACATGTTTGGACAGCCGTTGCCAGAATCAATCAGGCAAGGACAAAGGCTTACGAGCATGAGCTCCAGCCAAAGCATTCTCCCAATAGTTCCCTCGATTTATAAGTTTAACCAGTACGGACAAACGCAAACCTGGGTCAGTGAATTGCTTCCACATACCGCAGAAGTGATTGATGATTTGTGTATCATCAAATCAATTAACTCGGAAGCTATTAATCATGATCCCGCTATTACGTTTTTACAAACAGGAAATCAGTTGCCCGGTCGGCCTTCCATTGGTTCCTGGGTGAGTTATGGGTTGGGCTCAGACAATAAAAATTTACCAACATTTATTGTATTGGTTTCAAAAAATGCAGTACGCGATCAACCTCTTTACGCACGGTTATGGGGAAATGGGTTTCTTGCTTCCGAAAACCAGGGTGTTCAGTTCAGAGCAGGAAAAGATCCGGTATTGTTTCTTGACAATCCGGAAGGATATGATGGAGCGGACAGGAAAGAGATGCTTGACTATCTTTCAAAATTAAATACACTACAAAATGAACCATACAATGATCCGGAAGTAAATGCACGGATAGCTCAATATGAAATGGCTTTTCGAATGCAAACTTCGGTGCCAGAGGTGATGGATACCAGTGATGAATCAGAAGAAGTTTTTGACCTATACGGCCCCGGTAGTAAAGATCCGGGAACCTACGCTGCCAATTGCCTGCTGGCGAGAAAACTATTAGAGAAAGATGTAAAGTTTGTTCAATTGTATCACCAGGGTTGGGATCATCATGGCGGACTTCCGGCAGGAATGGCTAAACAATGTATGGATACCGATCAGGCAACTGCTGCATTAATCACAGATCTTAAACGAATAGGATTGTTAGAAGATACCCTGGTTATTTGGGGTGGTGAATTTGGAAGAACCGTATACTCACAAGGGAAATTGTTACCAAATGATTATGGTCGCGACCATCATCCACGATGTTTCACTATGTGGATGGCCGGCGCAGGCGTAAAAGCAGGTATGACTTATGGAGAGACCGACGATTTCAGTTATAATATTGTAAAAGATCCCGTACACGTGCATGATTTCCAGGCTACCTTATTGCACTTAATGGGAGTAGATCACGAACGGTTTACTTATAAATTTCAAGGCAGACGTTTTCGGTTAACCGATGTTCATGGAAAAGTAGTGAATGATATTCTTTCATAACAAGTCTTATTAAAAGCAAAATCATTATTTAAATCAACCCATATGCTTTCGCGAAGAAATTTTATAAAAAATACAACAATGGCTTCTTCATTAACAGCCATCAACTCATCGGTTGGGTTTTCAATTTTGCATAAACCTAAGCACGTTGAAGAATTAGTGATCGGGCATGGTGCCCATCAATACAAAGTAGATAAAGATTGGGCAAAAATTAGTGCGAATAGTAACCCGCTTTTTAATTGCCATGAAATGATAATGGATAGCAAGGGCAGGTTGATTATGCTGGGCGATGACGTGCATAATAATATTTTGATATTCGATAAATCAGGTAAGCTGCTCGACTATTGGGGAACCGCCTGGCCTGGTGGGCATGGCTTGTCTATTTCGAAAGAAGGCGGAGAGGATTTTTTGTTGATTGTGGATTGTGGTTGGTACCAGGACAGAAGTGGAAAGTGGAACAGTCAGGCAGGTCAGGTTCTAAAAACGGATTTAAATGGTCGTATCATTTTCTCCATTGGTCATCCTAAAACAATTGGAATCTATAAAGAGAATGAACCCTTTATGCCAACCGAAACTGCAGTTGCCCCTAATGGTGATATTTATGTTGCTGATGGCTATGGCTCTGATTATATAATTCATTACAATAGCAAAGGGCAATACATCAGGCATTTTGGCGGACATAATAATGCGAACAAGGAACATAACCTGGTAAATGCGCATGGTGTGGCCATTGATACCCGCGATAAAAATAATCCTTTACTAATTTGTACATCGAGAGAAGAGAATTGTTTTAAAGTTTTTTCATTAGACGGCAAATTTTTGTATCGAATTGATACACCCGGCATGTATGTATGCCGCGCAGTGCCCGATGGTGAAAACATTTATGCGGGAGTTTGCTGGTCGAAAGATGAAGCGGGAAAAAGAAATGCAAATACTGGTTTCGTAACGATACTGGATAGAAGCAATAAAGTTGTTTCCAATCCCGGTGGGAATGCCCCATCTTATAAAAACAATCAATTGCAACCAACGTTACAGGCATCAGAAAAAACATTTAATCATTGCCATGATGTTTGTATTGATGAAGATAAGAATCTGTATATCTGCCAATGGAACGCCAATCATACGGCCCCCATCAAATTAACCAGGGTATAAATGCTACTATTGAACATAATTAGCTTTTTAGGGCATCTTCACCCAATGATTGTTCATCTACCAATCGGGTTTTTAGTCATGGCCGTTCTTTTTGAACTTATATCTTATTCAAAAAGATTTGAGCACTTGCATCTGTCAGTATCGTTTATATTATTACTTGGTTTTATTTCGGCCACCCTTGCCTGCATTTTCGGCTACCTATTATCTACTACTGGAGATTACGAATACGAAACGCTCAATAATCATAAAACTTCCGGAATAGTATTGGCATGCACATCGGGGTTACTATACCTTTTTGCGAAAGGCATTTTCAAAAAATATTTTTCTGTCAATCGATGGGTTATTTCTGTTCTTTTGGTAAGTATTTTCATACTTCTTTTCTATACCGGCCACCAGGGAAGCAATCTCACTCACGGCAATGACTACCTTTCTTTAAATACCCTCCAACAGGGCCAACATAAAAAACCAAGTTCCGTTGAAGAAGCGCTGCTCTATGAAGATGTAGTTCAGCCAATATTGATTAAACGATGTGCTCAATGTCATCGTGGGGGTAAACGGAAGGGTCAATTATCAATGCAAACAATAGCGGATTTATTGAAAGGTGGAAAAAGCAGGGCTGCTGTTGTTCCGGGCAAATTAGAAGAAAGTGAAATGTATGAACGAATTACACTTGATGCCACCAATGAAAAGTTCATGCCATCCGATGGTAAAACACCTTTAACCAAAAATGAAATTTCTATCATTAAATGGTGGATAGAAAAAGGAATGGCAGCCGATCGAAAAAAAATTGCAGAGTTTAGTAATATTGATGAAATTAAATCGCCGATAGCACTGGTTTTAGGACTAACAGCAGGTGAAGAGCCAGGTATTACTACAAACAATGCTCAGGAAGTAAACCCAGATATTCCTATTGATTTTAATTGGGCCATTGCAGATACGCTGCGGCAAAAAGGATTAACCGTTCGGGTGATGTCGCATCATCCGGTGATGTTAGATATCACGTTACCGGCGAATTCGGGCATTAAAATAGGTTTAATAAAGCAACAGTTGAATACCGCCGCAAAAAATATCATTTGGCTAAATCTTTCTAATAATGGATTGAAAGAAAATGATCTCGATTTTTTACCGGCGCTGACAAATTTGGAAAAATTACGAATAGAAAAAAATCCAATAGCTGATCCAATTAGCCATCACCTCGCATCATTGCAGCATCTTGAAGCCCTGAATTTAAATGAAACCCTCATTACAAAAATCGGCTTAGAAAAAATAAAACAATTACCCAATCTAAAACGGGTATACACCTGGAAAACTGCGGCTGAATAAAAACAACTTTTCTTTCAAAAGACAATCTTTCCTGATTCATTGACCGGTAGACTGCCAAAAGAAATTAAAAACTATTCGAAATGGTGAGAAGATATTCCTTTCTTCAGGTTAAGACATCATTACTTTTTTTTCAACCGCATCACCATTCCTCCTCCACTTGCAATAGTTACCACAATCGTATCTTTTTGTGTTACCTCCTTTGTTTGCTTA
>JBJXDV010000349.1:0-3742 GCA_046153465.1 Chitinophagaceae bacterium | reverse complement strand
CCTTTCTGAAGAGATACCGTATCAAAGAATCGATTTACAAGTTCTGGCAAATAATAAGAATCTACCGACTTCAGGTTAATGCCAGGAATGGAATAAGCGTATAAAAATGAATAGCGAACAAAAATCTGCTGCTGTATTTTTTCAATGATTTTGATTTGGTTCACCTGCAAGAGACCATTGATGAAAACACCAAATACTACAAAAATGATCAGCAATACCAATGAGGTAGAAATTGATCCCCCTAAAACAAAACTAATGATGGATTGAATACCCAGAGGAAGAGAAAGTTGAACCAACCCACTTAAAATGGCATAAAAATATATAGCAGATATTTCTTTTTTTTCAAATCGTAATATGGCTAATATCCTCGAAACTGCATTATTATTCATGCCCGTTAATAATTATGATTATGTTCAAAGAGAGTTTTAATTTTTTTTTGAAATAGCAATCTTGTTCAGCTCCACTGCCTTGGTTTCAGAATAAACATGTACAAACTAAAAAAGTTTTTGCAAAGATGCATTAAACTGATTGAATTAAATGTTGTAAAATTCTTAACATTCACTAAGGCTGATGGGGATATGGATAGCCAATCCGCCTTCCGATGTTTCTTTATACTTAAAGTTCATATCCTTTGCTGTATCCCACATCGTTTTGATAACGGTATCGAGGGATACCTTTGCAAAGTCGGGTGTAGATTGCAGCGCTAATTGAGAAGCTGTGATTGCTTTTATAGCACCCATTGTATTTCTTTCAATACAGGGTATTTGAACTAATCCTCCGATGGGGTCACAAGTCAAACCCAAATGATGTTCCATGGCAATTTCTGCTGCCATCAAAACCTGGCGTTGAGATCCTCCCATGGCCTCGGTTAAACCGGCAGCAGCCATTGCAGACGATACACCAATTTCTGCCTGGCATCCACCCATTGCAGCCGAAATGGTAGCACCTTTCTTAAAAACACTTCCAATTTCTGCGGCAGTAAGCATAAACTGTACAATTTTATCATCATTATTACCATTGCAAAAAACAACAAAATAATGAAGTACGGCGGGTATAACTCCTGCGGCACCGTTAGTAGGTGCGGTTACCACTCTGCCAAAAGAAGCGTTTTCTTCATTAACAGCTAAAGCAAAACAACTAACCCAATCTAAAATGTAATTAAACTCCATACCCCCCAACTGAATACTTTCCAGCCAATTTGATTCATTGTAAATTCTTCCTTGCAATAGCCTTGTATTCAGTTCTGCAGCTCTGCGACTTACGTTTAATCCACCGGGTAAGATACCCTTTGTATGGCAACCCCGAAAGGTACATTCCTTCATCACCCGCCAAATATTTAAAAGTTCATGACGTATTTGTTTTTCAGGGCGCCAGCATTGCTCGTTTTCCATAACTATTTCACTAATATTCATGCCCGTTGTCCGGCACCAATGCAAAATGTCTTCGGCACTATCAATCGGAAAGGGTAATTGAACCTCATTTGCTGCAACCGGTTCTTCCCCTTCTTTTTTTACAAAGCCGCCCCCAATCGAATAAAAAGTTTCAGCAACCTGTTCACCGGAAGAAAAGGTAGCAAGAAAACTAAGTGCGTTTGGATGATAGGGTAAGGATTCTGATATTAAATACTCAATATCTTCTTTTGGATCAAACTCAATTTCATGCAATCCATGCAATACCAATTTATTCATCAAAAGAATATCCGTAATTTTTGCCTCAATACTATCTACCGGAATTGTTACGGGGTCCTCACCGGTTAAACCCAGTTGAATAGCAATATCGGTTCCATGTCCTTTCCCGGTTTTTGCTAATGAACCATAGAGGAGCACCCTTAGCGATTTAACCTGAAATAATAGTTCTTTATTGAGTAATGATTCAGAAAACCGCTGAGCTGCACGCCATGGTCCCAGTGTATGAGAGCTGGAAGGTCCTACCCCAATTTTAAAGATGTCAAAAACGGAAATTGGTTCGTGTGGCAAAGAAAAATATTTCAAACAAAAGTAAACGAAAATGCAACGCTATGCATCGGCTTAAGGTCAGGCTGTAGTTACCTTATTGAATATTGTTAAGAGTAATATCAAAAACAAGAATAGAATTAGCCGGAATTATTACAACGCCAGTATTATCTTTTACGTCAACAGCTCCATAACCCAATGTGGGAGGAATATATAAAACGATGCGACCACCTTTCTTAATTAAAGGAATACCTAGTTTCCATCCTTCAATAAGCGACCCAAGCGTAAAGATGGCACTATTTTGAGAATCGAATGTTGTTCCGTTGGTAAGCCTTCCGGCATATTTTACTTCCACACCAGAACATAAACCTGGTGCATCGCCAGTTCCCGACTGCACCACCTGGTAATACATATTACTACCATGTTTAGTGGCAGTAATACTATTTGAAGAGAGGTAAGTAAGCAACGCTTGTTCCTCCGCTGCAGGGGCAACTTTGTTATCGGTTTTATACGCGCATCCTATGTCTTTTTTCAAACAACCACTTAGTAAAAATGCGAAACAAAACAAAGCGCCGGACATCAATTTCATGACAAGTTTTTTGCAAATATAATTGTTCAAAATTTAGACAGGGTTTTTCTTATTAAAGCTGCATAGGAGGTTCCTTTTCCGCCCTGGCTTTTAACTCCTGGTACTGCTGTTCTTTGATATCCCATTGGTGACGTTTGTAAAAAATTCCTACAAATACACTTATTAGGATAATTGCAATGATTAATACAAATGGACTTGCTTTAGAGTTTGCCACTGTATCGGCTCTTTTGAACCATAATTTACCAGAGAGTTGTATGATCATAATAGGAATGGCAAAAATCAACCCAACAGGCAAACCAATTAACAATTGCCTTCCCCATTTTTTCTCTTTAACCCTTTGAATTTCCCAATAGTTTACAAATTGCTTTTCGTTTTCAGTTAGCATTGCTATTACTTATTACTGATTTATTACAAAGGTAAAAATAATAAGCCCACAACTACGTTTGGGATTTATTAGTAAATTGTGTCAAATTATACAACATCTTGAAAGTATCAGGTTTACTCACCCAGTATTTGTATCAACATAGGCAATTAAATATTCCCGGAATTGGTCAGTTTTCTATTGACAAAGCGGTAACGGTACCCGAACAAACGGATAAGAATTTCGACGAATTTCTCCAATATATTCAGTTTACACCTAAAAATATTCTTAAGCCCGATGATGAATTTATTGATTTCATCCGTGTGAAAACTGGAAAAATAAAGCCCCTTGCGGAGTCGGATCTCGAATCATATGTATCAGACTGTAAATTATTATTGAATATTGGTAAACCGCTTTATCTCGAAGGAATTGGCACTCTGCAAAAAAATAAAGACGGGAAATTTGATTTTTCGCATGGCCAGGCGATGAGTGAGCGGATGGAGAGTACACCCTCTGAAAAAAGCAACGAAAAACAGGGTGAACGAAGGTTTTTATATAACAACGAATATACCAGCCAAAGTGGTCAAAGCAATTCGCTTAGAAAAATACTGATTGTTGCAGGAATAGTAATGGGGTTTGGTGTAATTGTTTGGGGTGGATATTTATTGTATTCAAATAAAACAAATACAATTACAGAAACTCCGGAACAAGTAATTCCGCTGCAACAAGACACGACTCAAACAACTCCTACGACCCCGGATTCGTTAATTAAACAAATCAATAGTGATTCATCCATAAGCAGGAAGCCTGTTCCGATTACAAACCCGGTAGGTACCTACA
>JBJXDV010000348.1:0-3659 GCA_046153465.1 Chitinophagaceae bacterium | reverse complement strand
CCAATGATTTATTAATGAATACTACCCCCTCACTAGAACATGTTAGTACCGTAAAGGCCAGGTCACCCATAAAAGGAGTTCCATAATCCGGAATTCCACCAATTTCAATGAGTATTTTCTTTTTAACTATGCAAGCTGACCATAACAGGTAACTACTCACTTCATTCTTGAAAAAAGCAAGAGGAAACTGATGCTTAGTATATATTCTAACATCGCCAATAGGCAAATTAGCGAGACAGGAATTTATACCCAATTTTCCCCGGCAGGCTTCAGCCATTTCTTCTGTCTCATAAATGACATCACAAGCACCGTGATAAACTCCAAAATCTGGAATTGAATTGGATAAGTTAAATAACGTTTCCAACATATCAGGATACACCGGATCATCATCCGTTATCATAACTATATAATCAGCAGAAGATCTTTCAATACTCTTATTAAAACTTCCAATCATTCCCAGGTTTGCTCCATTACTGAAATATTTTATTCTGGGATCACCTATTTCCTTTACAACGGCATCTGCAGAATTTTCTGGATCATTATCAGAAACAATAATTTCAAAGTCGGTAAACGTTTGTCGAAGTATTGAATGCAGGGTTTGCTTTAAAAAAACAGGGCGCTTGTAGGTACTCATACAAAAACTAACCCATGGCTTTTTTTCCTGCTCCATCTTTTACTATTTAACTCTTTTTAAATATCCACTCGGGGCAACACTCACTAATAGTTTATTATCAATCTCATGATTAATAATAAAGTCCTCACTCCCTTTCAAAAATTCATAAACCGCTGTTTTAGGATTATCTCCAACACTCCATGGCCTGTCAGTATAAAGACCGGCAGGAAGATCTTCTACAATCGTATCAAACGCTACGAGATACGATCCTACTGTTACAAATGGTGCATATAATTCTAATTCTTTCAACACATGTGCATGGGTGTGATTCGAATCGAGGCAGACCATTACTTTGTTTTTACCAGCCGCAAAAGGTTTCACCTGTTCAATAATCTGTTCGCTGATCGCCGAGCCCTGCAACATTTTGATCCGCTTACTCATTGGGTGGCGTTCAATTTCAATTCTGTTATGCTCCCTGATATCTATGTCAATACCCAGTACTTCACCCTTCCCAATTAATTCTAAAATAGAAGCATAATAAATGACGGAGCCTCCATGTGCAATGCCTGTTTCAATAATCAAATCTGGTTGTACTTCCCATATAATCTCCTGCATAGCCACCATATCTTGCGGATACTGAATAATTGGCCTACCCATCCACGTGAAATTATAGGAGTAGCCTGCCAAAATCGTTTCTTCGATAAACTTACCACTGGCTTCCAATAATTTTTGATTTTTCCCTTGCAGGGCAATTCTTTTTTTACATTCCTCCTTATACGCTTCTACCGGATTCATTCTATTGTATTTAAAGTGTTATCAGATTGATATGAAGAGGTTCCGTTACCAATTTAATTTCATCAATATAATTGATATTCATAACAACAACATGATCGATTCCATAACCGGGTAACTCTTCAGGCTTAATAATATAATGACCTGTTCCGCCAACGAATTGATGTTGTTTTTTTGGATTAATGTCGATCACGATTTTTATTTTTTTGCATTCTTTATCTTCCAAATTTAAAAATGTAGAACCTTTGGCGCCTGCTCCCCAAATGGCTAGCGAGCCTGCTCTATTTATTTTAGTTGCGTATTCGATCAGGCGATTCTTGAAATTTACATTATAAGGCACAATTGTTCTGGGTACAATTTCTTTCTTTACATCTGCAAGATCTGCTATCACATAAATATATTGTCCATTAAAGAAATGCCCTCCTACACTTTTTGAAAAAAACATTTGCAGCGTATCCAGTGTAAAATAGTTACAATGCTCATAGAAAATATCCTCTACCGCATTATGCTCCAGAATCCATTCAAAAGTGGGAACTTCTATATAAATTTTTCCTTTATGATTGTTAGCCGCTGCAATTGTTTTTATAAAATGAAACGGCTGAGAGATATGCTCTAGCGTATGCCTTAAAATAATAAACTCCGCGCCTACATTTGAATATTTATCAGAAAAAAAATCTTTAACAACTTTTGTTGAGCTTCCTTCATAAGTAGGGTCAAACCCTATCACATCAACACCTTTTTGTAACAACATGTCCATAAAATAGGCTTTACCACATCCAATTTCTACCACCTTCCCATCTAATGTTTGATTGTTATTCATGATATCGATTACATGCTCCAGGTGTTTTCGAAAATAAGCCGAATTGCTCTGTTCATTCTGGTAATGCATATCATAATCGATGATCGAATCAGTAAAATCGGCACTAAAAACAAAACCATTTTCCAGTGATTGCGCGATTACCACTCTCTTGCATAGTGCATTTCTTGCCTGCTCAGCGGTTGGGTACACCTTGTTTTGAATTAAGGGCACCGCTTCCTGTTCATATATAATCTTTGTATGTAGACTTCCAGTTAACGGACACTTAATCATTTCCTGATATAGATTTTAATTTAGTAGTATCACCCCAAAATCGCATTGGCTCATAATCGGGGTATGGATAATAACCCAAATTAAGAATTATTGATTTACCCTTTTTATTTAAATAATCTTGAACCATGTTTTTCACAGCTATTGGTTTTCCACTGCAACAATTAATTACGCCGGTAACCTTGTTTTGTAAAGCAATTGCTACAATATTTTTTGCCACTAATTCAACCGGTAAATAATCTCTCTCCTGCATCCCGCCACTCATATTGAATATAGTTTCATTGTTCGTCAGCGCCCGATCTAAAAGCGAAAATAAGGAATTAGGACTTTGTCCTTTTCCAAACATATAAAACAATCGCACCCATTTAAAATGAAATGGATTCCTTAAACTTATTTCTTGCAATTCCCTTCGTAACCGATTCTTTGCCACTGCATAGGCATTAGCTGGTTCACATGCCATTTCTTCGGTAAGGCAACCTTCTTTCATTCCATATTCAAAACAAGTACCGGTCACAGTTATATCTTTCAGTCCATTTTGCAAAAGGTTCTCCAAAAAAGCAAGCTGCCGGGGTAGATTAATTTCCAGGTGAAAAGCTTCTTTATAATTGGGCAGGCCTTCCCACGCCAGGTGAATAATTAAGTCCGGCTTTTTAAAAAAATCGTAATAGTTTATAGTAGCATTAAAATCAGAAAAATTAAAAGGAATATAAATCACATTCTTAGACCAAGAGAACCGTTCTGCTTTTTGTGCAGAAGAAGAAGTTGCAATTACTCCATGCCCCTGCCTTAGCAATTCATCGATTACATAATTCCCTATAAACCCAGTTGCTCCCGTGACCAATACATTCATGTAGTTTTTTTAAAGCAGTTGAAGAGTCGGGATAGGAATTACAAATCGTGCTCCCCATTCTTTTATATAGGATAGTTGAGCAATGATTTCTTCTTTCAAATTCCAGGGAAGAATAAGCACAAAATCGGGTTTATTTAATTTCAAAAAGTCTTCGTTCATTACCGGGATATGACTGGCAGGCATCCACTTATTTTGTTTATGTGGATTTGCATCCACTACATACGCTATCATATCGTTTTTAATACCACAATAATTCAACAGTGTATTCCCTTTTGCCGCCGCGCCATAGGCAGCTACTTTTTTGCCAGCGCGTTTTT
>JBJXDV010000347.1:0-11015 GCA_046153465.1 Chitinophagaceae bacterium | reverse complement strand
GCCATTTCCAGCATATTCAAACTATACATCGCCATCCAGCTTGTACCATCGGCTTGTTCTAATACACCACCCCCCGGAATTTGATTACTGCGATCGAATACGCCAATATTATCCAATCCCAAAAAACCACCCTCAAAAACATTATTACCTTTATGATCTTTTCGGTTAACCCACCAAGTGAAATTGATCAACAATTTTTGAAAAACTTTTTCCAGAAAGTTTATATCTCCTGAACCTGTTTTTTCTTTTTCCATTTTATATACCTGCAAACAACTCCATGCATGAACGGGAGGGTTTACATCACCAAAACTCCATTCGTAGGCGGGTAATTGTCCGTTTGGATGCATATACCATTCCCTCAAAAACAGAATAAGTTGATCCTTTGCAAAAGCCGGATCTATCATCGACAGCGGCACACAATGAAAAGCAAGATCCCATGCAGCATACCAGGGATACTCCCATTTATCGGGCATTGAAATGATATCTTCATTATTCAAAGAATGCCAATGATGATTGCGACCAGATTTTCTTGACTCAGGTGGGGCAGGTTGTCCTTTATCGCCATTGAGCCACCTGGGGATATCAATATTGAAATACTGTTTACTCCATAACATCCCCGCAAAAGCTTGCCGTTGTATATTTTGTTGTTCTTTATCTTTTACTTTTATTATTTCTTTATAGAACTCATCAGTTTCATTGATCCGCTGTTCAAACAAAGAATCAAATTTTTTATCAAAGGAATTTTTAGCAGGTGCTTGCTTACCCAGGCGCAATTTTATGGTAACTGAAGAATTTGGTGGAATATTGAATTCATAAAATGGAGAGAATTTGGTGCCTTCTTTTTTTTCCTCCAACCAATCGAATCGTTGCTGCTGTACTGCCGTATGAAAAGCATCTTTCACATAAGGTGAGGAGCCCGTTGATCCATATAATTTTTCAGTATTGGTTTCATTCTCTGTAAAAAGAGAACGGATTGGTTTTTCAAAAGAGAAATAGTATTGTCCAAGTTCAGGGTGATTCACCACTACCGATCCGTCATCCAAATAACTCATCGTTGGCTTTTCCATCAAACCAACACTCCAGAGGTTACGAAACCATAGTGTAGGAAGTAACGCGATGTACGCATTTTCACTTCCCCTGTTGTGAACCGTTATACGAATAGCCAGGTCATGTGTATCTGCCTTTGCGTACTCAGTGAATACATCAAAATACTTTCCGTCATCAAACAAACCGGTATCCAGTAATTCGTATTCTTTTTCAAATTTATTCCGGTTACGATTTGTGTTCACCAAATCACTATACGGATATTCTGCCTGTGGATACTTATACAAATGCTTCATATAAGAATGGGTGGGTGAACTATCCAGGTAGTAATACAATTCCTTCACATCTTCACCATGATTACCTTCACTTCCTGTTAATCCAAACATTCTTTCTTTCAGTATAGGATCCTTTCCATTCCATAAAGCAATAGCAAAACAAATTCGTTGCATATCATCACTAATACCGGCAATACCATCTTCGCCCCAACGATATACCTTTGAACGGGCATGGTCGTGCGGAAAAAAATCCCATGCTTCACCATGTTCGCTGTAATCCTCCCGCACAGTACCCCATTGGCGTTCGCTTAAGTAAGGGCCCCATTTTTTCCAAGCCCCCTCCCCACCTCCCCCAAAGGGTGAGGAGTTAGAAGCATTCAATCTTTTTTGTTCAGCATTCATGCCCCCATCCTCAAGAGGGGAGTACTGAAACTTATTATGCTTAATTATCATTTTATAATTATTGAGGTTTAGAGTTAAAGACTTATCGAAGCCCTCCCTTAGGGAGGGTTTGGGTGGGCCCCCTATCCATTATCTTCAAAACCGGGATACAGCGTCATTCCACCATCAACAAACAAAGTAGTTCCATTTACATAATCTGAATCATCACTGGCAAGCCAAACCGCTGCTCTTCCAATATCTTCAACCTGCCCAACTCTTTTCTGGGGTATCAGTTTAAGCAATTCCTGTAAATGAGCTTGCGTATCCCAGGCATCATGATTAATAGGAGTTGCAATAGCACCGGGAGCAATACTGTTTATCCGAATATTTTTTGGTGCAAATTCCTGTGCAATTGTTTTCATCATCAGCATAACTCCTCCTTTACTGGCTGCATAGTTCGCATGCCCTGCCCAGGGAATCACTTCATGCACACTACTCATACAAATAATTTTTCCAGCACTTTTTGATTTACCATTAACACCTCTCCGTAAAAATTCTTTAATAGCTTCTCTTGCACAAAGGAATTGACCGGTTAGGTTTACGGCCAATACAAAATTCCATTGATCCAACGTCATTTCAGTAAAAGGTGCATCCTTTTGAAGTCCGGCATTATTAATCAGGATATCAACCGTGCCAAATTGATGAATAACATCGGCAAACATCTTAATCACTTCATCTTCCTTACTTACATCACATTTATAACTAACCGAATAACCACCTGCTGCATTGATAGTATTCACTACTTTTTCCGCCATATCTTTCGCCTGATCAATGGGATAATTAACAATTACGGTTGCCCCCGACTTGGCGAGTTCAATAGCACAACCTGCGCCAATACCGCTACTTGCACCAGTAATAATAGCCACCTGCCCTTTTAATTTTTGATCCATTTTTTATTTTATTTAGATAATTATTAATTAATGTTACTATAGAGATTAAATGCACCTTTATAAACCTGTTCGGATTTCAAGGTTTCCAATCCTGATTTTATTAAATACAATTCAAAGTCTGTTAATAACTCCTTGTAATAAAGATAGGCTTCTCCTGAGGAGGGAAACGGGTTATGCTTACAAGGCGAATTGATTCGATTGCAGTCGAGACTGCTCATATGATAAAAATGATCGGCACTCTGAAGCTTTCCCCAATAATCTAAGGTTTCTGAACAATTTGTTTTCTTTACCAAATTTTCGATACTATATACCTTTTGCAGAGAATTATGCTGCATTACATTTTCACTCCAGATACAATTTTCTTCCGTTTTGTTTTGCCAGGAGATGGTATGAGGAGAATCGAAAACATCCTTAGGATAACAGCTTTCAATAATTTCGGCAGGTAATTTAAACGACCAATTTTTGTTTTCTAATATAGCACCCGGAAGATTTTTCAAAAAATCAAAAATGCCCGTGGTTGATTTCTTATGGATACCTATGGTTTCATAATCAAAATGAATATTTATAGCACTTGTACCTCCATCATGGGCATGTATCCATTCTGCAAATTTTTCAGCGGTAAGCGGATGTTCATTCCAGCTTTTATCATCGAAACGAAAAGCTATATCATCGCTCAAACTACTATTACGAAGAAAAATATTAAAATCACCATTCCCCGGTGCACCATAGAGTTGGTTCCTGCTACGTTCATTCAAAATTGTATCCAGCCCCTCGCATAATATTCCCTGGTAATCCATTTCGGAAATAAAGCGGGCAAGATCATTTGAATAAACAAATTCGGTATTTCGAAATAATACAGGCGAACATTCAAATAATTCCTGCACCTTATTATGATGCATTTCTACCTGCCGCCTGAATTCCCTTCTGGAATGTAACCAGCTTAAAGAATTATAATAAGTCTCCGCCAAAAAATCAACACAGTTTGTATTCACTAATTCCTGGAAAGAACTAATAACATCCGGCCTATGCTGCTGAAGTAATTCCATGGCTGTACCACTAATCGAAAAAACGAGTTTAAAATTTCCTTTATGTTGTTTTATTAATGATAACAGTAATTTATTAGCAGGCAAATAGCATTCATCGGATAGTTTATTTACAAGTAGGTTATCCGCTGCATTTTCCATACAATGGCTGGAGCGATGTTTATGGCATTTCACAAAAGGTTGTAACCTATAAGGAATATGTATTCGGAAATATAAGCAGAGTGATGGCATTCCTTTCTATTTTATTATTTCAAAAAAGTGATATAGCTATTGAAGGAATGGTGATTAATTCCAGTTCATAGGAAAGTTGAGTTCTATTCGTTTACGATCATAGAACAAAACTCCTGATTGGCGTAATTCATTCAACAATACATTTACACTTTGACGACTGGTAGATATCACATTAGCAATATCAGTATGGGTTAAATAATTACTTAAAATAATTTTATCACCTACTTTACTGCCATCTGTTTGTGCCCAATTCTTTATGAAACGAATCAGCCGGGATTTTGCATCACAAAAAACCAAATCAGCATGGCGATGTTCCAGGCGTCGTAATTTTTTATTTACCATAATTGCATATGCTACCGCTACCATCGGGATTTCCTGGAGAAGTTTTTTAAAATCGCTTGTAGCAAACACGCATACGACCGTATTTGCAGTCAGCGCTTCTGCATATTCGTCTTTTGATGGACGCCCGTCCATACTCAGATCACCAAATATATCAGGCGCGGTAATAATATCTTTTATCAATTCGTTTTCACTATTATTAAATTCCGCCAGTTTAATTTTTCCTTTTACCAGCAGATAGATTTTTGTAAAGTCACCATCGCCATAACTCAGGTTCTCTCCCCGGCAAACCGTTCTCACTTTCATCATCGAAGCAGCTTCTAAAATTTTATGCTCGCTTACATTTGCGAATAAAGGATGAGATTGCAGGTAAGCATAATTAATTTCTGTAGTCATTGTGATAAGTTTTATGTAGTATTAAAAAATATTAGTTAGCAGTTTCATGAATTGTTTTAAAGAGAATTGTTTTCAGATCGTTCCCCGATATTAAGAACTCCATAGTGGAAAGCTGGTAACCTTCTTTCGGGAAATAGACAAAGGGCATTCCCAATAACTCTGGAATATACGCTAGCAAATCATTTAATTCAAGATCAGAAAGTGGCTGAAAAGAGCCGAATGTTTTCCTGTAATAATTGTCAATTTTGTTACTCATGCTTATTCAGTTTTATAACTGGTGAAACAATTATTCATTCATCGCCCATTTTTGCCAGCGCATTTTCAATTTTTTCAATCAGGCCATTCCCCGAAATAAGACCTACCGAATGATCTATAATTATCCCTTTACTAAAAAATAAAATAGTTGGCAATTCAATAATTCCATATTCGTCCTGTACTCCCTTTTCCACTTCTACATCGATGGTAAAAAAATTAACTACTCCTTTATATGACAAAGCGAGTTTATTAAATACCGGCTCAAGAATTTGACAGGCACCACTCCATTCGGTTTTAAATTTTACTAATGAAAGACCCTTTTTTTCAACCATACTATTATTGATTTCAACTCTTGTAATGCTCACGATCATACATTGCATTTATTATTGCTGTTACTATTATTCAACCAGCATGCCAACCTATTTCAACGGTGTTCCATATCTCCTGAAACCCTTTACTGTATTGATTATAATAATTTTCATTCCTGACAGTTAACCTGCTTAATGAACCCGACTTTTCCCAACAAGTTGGGAGACTCCCAAAAGAGTGGGAATTTGATTCCATTTTTCAAGGCCTGTCTATTACAAAGAGCAAACTTCAATCGATCTTATTGGGATTATTCAATCGCAACTGCCATTCATCTCATTAAAGCCATCAATTCTATCCGGTTCTGTTTTTACTTTTTTTACGGGATTTGGACATAAAAAAACCAAATACATCTTTCCAAAAAATTACGCAACTTGTTATTACGCATACCAAAAAAATATCTGTCCACTGCTGCATATGCCTTATTATTAAATAAAACTACTACATTGAAATGGCTATCGAAACGAGATACAGTTAACGGTATGAATTCGCTGTTGAAAAGGGTAAGCTATTTTTCCCTGGATATTTATTTACGTTTAATACGAAGGGTAATGGCCGTGCCGCCGGAAGAAAAATCGGTTTGTATGATATCAACAATTTGAATGGATTCCTGCGTTAAATCCTCGTTGAAAAGGGCCAACCTGTTTTTTGTAATATCAATACCGCGTGGTCCCTCTGATTGATTGACATGCTTTTTTTGTTTTGCTGCTTCAGCACGTCCAATGCCATTATCATTTATCTCACAATAAAGCCAATGATCGTCGGCCTGAAAACGAATCAGTAATTTTTTATCTCCTTCTTGTTTACTCAATCCATGCCATAAAGCATTTTCCACAAATGGTTGAACGATTAGAGGCGGAATCATTTCTTTTTCTGCAAGAATTGTTTCTTCTAATTCTATCTTATAAATAAGTGAATAGTTTAACCGAAGTGATTCTAATTGTATATAAAGATCTAAGGTGTCAATTTCATTATCAAGCCGTACTACATTTTTTTCAGAATGATTTAAAACCTGTCTTAATAACCTCGAGAATTTTACGATGTAATCCATTGCCTCCTGCGGCTTCCCATCGATCACCAATGATTGAATAGAATTTAATGCATTGTATACAAAATGGGGATTCATCTGTGCCTTTAATGCTTTCATTTCGAGGTTGCGCAACTGCATTTCCAATTCGGCTCGTTTATTTACACGGTTCAATTGGGTACGGAATATAAATACCAATAACAACGATGCCGCCAATATACCAATAGCCCGAAACCACCATGTTTGCCAAAAAGGTGGGGTAATTGTGAAAGAAAATTGAGCAGGTTCACTCCATTCAGAATTTGTTCTTCTTGATTTTACTAAAAATGTATACCTCCCCGGGCCCAGCCCCATAACCGAAAAATTATCACTTTTTGTAGGGTTCACCCACGAAGTATCCATCCCCACAAGCATATGCGTATACAACGCGTCGCCATCAGTACTAAAATTCAATCCTTTAAAGTTAAACATAAGGGAATTTTGATGATAGGGCAATTGAAGTTTTTGAGGAAGCATAAAGGGGCCATAAAGCGAATCGACCCAATTTTTCCAATCGGTATCCTTCATACTCAATTGAACCGTTTCAATATGCGTAGTGGGGGCCCCCGCACGGGTATTTATTTCATTTGTACGAAAACGGATTACTGTATTATTAGAAGAGAACCAAATATTTCCATCACTATCTGTGATTAATTTTGTAAGGCCGCTGCTGATATAATAACCCAATCCTTGCTCTTTTCCAATTGAATAAATTATATAATTCATAGTAGGTCCCGAAAACGTATTATCGATCACAACCAACCCGGAGAGTGTAGCGGCCCAAAGACGGTTTTTGCCGTCAATCGCAATTGCTTCGAGAACATCATTGGGCAAACCATTTTTTGATGTCAATTCCAATTCTTTTTTAAGAGTAGTGTCATTTTCCCATTTGAAGCAGATTAAGCCACCACCAGGGTGTGACAACCAGATTTTCTGACTCGTATCTTCTGCCATTAACAAGCGGGCTGTTGATGTTATATTTATATTTTTTGAAAGCAAATAGGCTTCTCCGGTAGTTTTTATAAGCCACAATCCAGAAGTATGGCTGTTTACTAACAGGTTACCATTTTTTAATAGCATTGATTTTTGGATATTTTCAATCGGTTGATTGGTTTGGCGGCTTCTATACTCAGTAAATTTTTGTTGATCGTAAATAAACAGAGATTTTCCCGAAAAATAGAGTTGATTTGTTAGGGGGTTTAGTGTGACGTGACTAAATTTATTATTGCTATCGGCTTTACCGGCAGGGTAAATGAGTTCTTGTTTTCCGCGTGGAGCTATTTTTACTATCTGTTGATTTCTGGTAACTCCCCAAAAATTATTATTATTATCCAAGGCTATTAGATTAATCATTTCTTTAGGAAATCGCCGTTGAAGAAAATTATCCTGAATACTAAATTTTCTTTTTTGAAGCAATCCTTTTTCAAATTGATACATTCCCGAAAGGTTACTAAATACATAAATGGATTTATCCTTTGCCAGTAAATTAAAATACTGATTTAGTGAGCTATTAATTTGGGGAGTTAATACATCAAAGAAAGAGTTTCTCACTTTAACCAATCCTTGAAAATTAGCTAACCATATATTTTGCTCTTTGTCTTCATAAAAATCAGAAACGAGATTTGAGCCTAGAGGCACCTGGTAGTCGAAACGGCTTTTATTTCCCGGTGCCGATACCAGTAACCCATCTTCTTCTGTACTGATCCATGTTCTGTTCTTTGAGTCGATAAAGAAAGAATAAATATTCTTATTGCTAGTTTGCTGTTTAAAAATTGGAATGATTCTATCATTGACTAATTCAAATAATCCATTTGTTGTTGAAACAACTATTCTTTCATTGTATTTTCGAAACTGGCGATAAAAAGGAATTTTTGAAGTATCCGATGCAATAACTTTAAAGGAGCCATCATGGAATACTTTGATCAGGCTGCCCGGAAAACAATAATAGATAGCGTTATCTTTTGCAAGGGCAAATCTGCAAGGGATATCGCTGTAGCCAGGGAGCACCTCCTTCTTCACCCACATACTTCCTTGCAATTCATACAATCCTTTTGACGTAAACGCCCATAATTTGTTTTTGATAATGGTATCAATATTATAGACGAAATTGATGTTTTGGCTATCACTAATGTTGGCGGGAAAGAATTTACTATTTTGAATATAGCCAAGCCCCTTTCGGCTTCCAATCCAAATTCGATGTTGGTCATCCTCTGCAATGGCGTTAATATATAATTCATTCAGCCCATTGTTTAATCCATAATTGGCAAATGCCTTTCCATCAAATCGGCTAAGCCCGCTATAGGTACCAATCCAAATATATTTTTGTTGATCCTGATAAACCCGCAGCGTATAGGAATCTGGCAGCCCATCAACAGCCATGTACGTTTTAGTATAAAAAGAAGTAGTATTATATTGAGCAAAAGAAACAGTGCTGGTTCCAATAATAATTGCGACCAGTAAGAATGAAGGGCATCCATGCTTCATGATCTGAAAATTTTAATAAACGATTCTTTATTTCTTCGGGATAGTTCAATCTCTTGCCCATCACTCATAATAATTGTACCACCCTCGCCTTTACGGTAAGTTTTCACATGAGCAATGTTTATCAGAAAAGATTTATGTGCTCTGAAAAAATTCTTTTCTGATAAAATTTCGTCGTACTGCTTCAACGGATAGCTCGAAGTAAGGCGCCGTTTATTGGTAAGATGAAAATTTGTATAGCTGCCACTTGATTGACAATACAGAATTTCAGGCAATTCCATAATGTCAAATCCATCTGCCGTTGGAATCGCAATTTTATTTTGAGCAGTATGTTGTCCACGAATAGTTTCAAAAAATTGATCCATTTGCCCGGGAGCTTTTTTTTGATTTTTTAAAATACGGTGTTTTGCTCTTGTCACCGCTGAGAGAAGTTCTTCCCGATCAATTGGCTTTAAAAGATAATCGAGTGCATTAAATTTAAATGCTTTTATTGCATATTCATTAGATGCAGTAGTGAAAATTATTTCAAAAGGCAAATGATCAAATCGTTGAAGAAGATCAAAACCAGATTCGTTTTTAAGCATAATATCGAGAAACACAATATCTGGATTTAAGTCATTGATAACCGTGAAGGCCTCCTCACAATTATCTGCCTGCCCTACCAATTTTAAATCGGGGGTGGTAATCAAAATTAATTTTGATAAGTAATTCCTGCTTTGGAATTCATCATCTACCAGTAGCGCCGTTACATTCTGTCCAATCATGGGAAATAATTTACCTTGCTTTGTTGACGACAATTCCGCCTGGATCGAACAACAAAAATGTATATTGAATTTTGTCTTTGATACAACGACTGATCAAACATCATTAACATTCATTTCACTCACCAACAACTTCAATTTACCTAAACACCCTACTGGTTTTGAAAAACCGTTGTTGTTGAATTACCGTTCAGGCTATCTTTCTTTAGAAAATAGTAAAGCAAATATAACAGCCATTTTGTGTTAGTTTGATAACTACTTTACATTATTATTTTATAGATAATTTGAAATGTGCTTTACATAAATATCAATACTTTTATATAATTATTAATCAATAGTTCTATGTCATGTCATATAAACGACAGCTAAAACTTAAAACAGTCGATACCTTCACCATATTTTATAAACATGAATGGCAAATTGAAATTTGGGCTAATACTACCAATTGTTTTATTTCATAGTTACACCATCCCCATCGTTGAAACAAATAGTTACGAAGACAAACAAATGAATCGGGTGCTAATCGAACTATTTACTTCTGAGGGATGTTCAAGCTGTCCGGCTGCTGATGAAGCAGTTGCATCTCTCGCCGCCAAGTACAAGGGACAACTATTCGTACTCGGCTTTCATGTTGATTATTGGAACAAACTTGGCTGGAAAGATGTGTATAGTAATCTGGATTATACCGAAAGGCAAAGAGATTATGCAGCCGCTTTTTCATTAAACAGCATTTATACTCCCCAGGTTGTAATCAATGGGCACAAAGAATTCGTTGGATCATCTAAAAAAGTTATTGATGAAACAATTGCAACAGAACTCAGGAAGCCACTATCCTATACAATAAAACTCATTGCCCAAGAAACAAAAGGTCGAATGATCGAAATTACCTATAGTACCACGGGTTCTGATGCAACCGATAATCTAAATATTGCATTGGTACAATTAGAAGCTATTACAAATGTTAAACGAGGAGAAAATAGTGGTAAGATACTCGCGCATATAAATATTGTAAGAATGTTTAAGACCATCGACTTCGGCGGGACCCTAACAGGTAGATTAATGCTTACACTACCATCTGATTTATCGTTCAATGAATGTAAGTTGATTGCCTTTACACAGAATAAAATTAATAAGTTCATCACAGGTATAACTGAAGCGTCTGTTTTGCCGTAATGGTTTTATTGAGAAAAGTTTTTATTCGTTATTATTTCTCTCTCACAATTCCTAGTTTTTTCATTTTTGCTTCTAGTGTAGTTGCATTTATGCCAAGCACTTTTGCGGCTCCTTTATCGCCGCTTACTTTCCAATTTGTTTGTGCAAGTATAGAAAGAATATGACTCTTCTCCACCTCTTCTAATTTTTCCAACGTACTCTTTCCTAAAGAAGTACTCTTTTTTGCAGGAACCCACTCTCCCATCTCCAACGTA
>JBJXDV010000346.1:0-7382 GCA_046153465.1 Chitinophagaceae bacterium | reverse complement strand
CATCGTAAGAAGATGCCTGCCGGGGTATAGCAAGTTCAATCGTTTCTTCACGTTTTCTAAGCCAATACCTCCCATTTTATCTTTTTGCATTTTCCTTGTTCTATTACTTATTTTAAACAGAAGTTCTTGTTTTGATACCAGTAAAGTAATTTCTATTGGAACTTCTTCCTCATTGGTGATGCCATGTTTACAAGCATTTTCTACAAATGGTAATAATAGTAAGGGAGCAATCATTTTACCGTTACTGTCGCCGGTAGAAGTAAATCGGCAATAAAACTTTCCTTCGTATCCAGTCTTCTGCAGGGAAAGATAGTTATTTATATAGGTAATTTCTTTGTCAAGCGGTACTTCAGGAAGGATACTCTCATACAATGCATAGCGGAGGAGATCCGATAATTGCGTAATCGCTTCCTGAGCTTTATCACTTTTTTTAATCACTAATGCATAGATATCGTTTAAACTGTTAAATAAGAAATGTGGATTTAATTGCGATTTTAGAAAATCAAGTTCGGCAGCCTTATGCATTATTGCTTGGTCTTGTTTTTGCTTTTCTGTTTTACGCCAATTCATAAATACTGCATACGTTGCTCCGAATAGTATAATATCCCAGTAAAAAAATAATGCATTGAATATGAAAAACGACCAGGAAAAATTATTATTTCCTTGGTAGTTATCAAAACCAATAAATGGCTTCAGCAGTGCAAATTCAATGAATGCCCTTGCCAGTACAGGTACAAAAAGCATTAATATAATGTAAAGTAGTTTTGTTAGCCATTTCAATTCTTTTTTCAAAATGCGGGCCACAGCATACGAACTCCAGTAGAAAGTAACAATGGGAATAAAATGATAACTTAATGAAACAAGTATATGTAATTTCCATCCAATCGAAGGTTTAGTAATAATAAATAACCCAGACCCCGTCAGTTCTAAAAACGATGACTTTATGAATAGAACAACCCAAAATAATACATGTATGAGTACAAGATTATTTTTGCTCATGATGTTCAGTAAATACGCGACAGGCTTGAAAATATGAAGCGAAAATAGAGAACAGTATCCGTACTATTCTCAGTAAATAGTATAAAGTTTTTTTTAACTGATAAACACCGTAAAACTCCTGATGAATCAGAGGCCGGGGAAAAGAGGTTATATCAATTTAAAAAGGATGTTTGTCAATATTTAGTATGAAAAAGTAATTGCTGCATTCATCTTTATAAAAAAAATTATGAAAGCAGTTTTTTGTAGTATTGTTTTAGTGTTTTTTGGGAACTATGGTAATTCACAGCAACTAGCTAAACTTCCCTACGGTGCTAAACAGCAGGAAGAACTTACTATCTATGTTCACCCGGGCACAGAATTAATGATCATTGTACAACTATTAGCGGAAAAATATTCTGATCCCAATCCTTCTTCTTACCATGAAGCAATGAAAACCTGGTTTACACCTTTTAAAGATCATGCTGCTGTTAAATATTTAAAAAGTTTTCGTAGCCAGCTTTATCCAGACTTTGTTGAATTGGGATGGTGCTTTGATAATTTTCCCGACATTGCGGTACATGCTCCAGACAATATACATTGGTATGGGTACTATGGTAAGGATTCTGTTATTCAGTACCTGAATCTTGTGAAGCAATTTTATGCCGATTCGAAATTTTGGGACTTTTATACACAGCATAAGGAAACCTATGCTAAATGGGGAGAGGAAGTAAAGAAAAAAATAATGGCGAAGGGAACACTCAACAGGCTATATTCTTTTTATAATAACAAACAAAAAGGTAAATGGTATATTGGTATTGAACCATTGAATGCGTGGGGATCGCATGCAATACCCCATATAAAAAGTATTAATGAAGAGTATAAAGAGTATACTATTTATGAAACGGGTTACTTTAATGAGAAGGCAACAAAAAGTATCGAACCTTCTTTTGCGCTGGATGATAAATCTATTGAGGAACTGTTGTGGCATGAAGGAAGTCATCATTTGCTGCGAAAAATGATGGACAGGTATAAAAAAGAAATCGGTCAATTGAGTTATTTATTTAACAAGGAAGATGAGGGAATGAAGAGAAATAATATCAGCAATTGGGAATATTGTTTCGAGGAAAATATAGTAAGGTCGGTGGTGGCGTGCCTGATAAAAAAATATTCAGGCGAACGAAAATATGAAAAGGAAATAGACATTCAGGATTATTCCGATTTCCTGTATGTTAAACCGCTTGCTCCTTTCATCAATGATGTTTATCTACATAAAAATAAGTATACGAATTTTGATGAATTTTTTCCAGAGATACTAATGCTGCTTGCTAAAAAATTTAAGAGCCGGCATCTAAAGTAGCACCTATTTGGAATCAGGTATGATTACATTAATTAAAAAAGAATCAAAAACCTTTTTCAATGGCAGTAAGGTTCTTTTTATAATTTTCTCCAATAGGAATCACATACTCATGTAACAGAACTTCTTTTTTTGTAATTGATTTGATATAGGATATTTGAATAATAAAGGAACGATGTATCCGAATAAATTTTTCTGGCGGCAATATATCCAGTAAAGACACCATGGTTAAATGTGTGAGATACTTGTCATTGGGGGTTACTATTTTCAAATAGTCTTTCATCGATTGTACATACAAAATATCCGGGTGCATAATCTTAATAAGGCTTCCGTTTGTCTTTATGTACAGATAGTTCTTTAGTGTAGGGTTTCCAGTATTTAATTGCTTTTTGAATTTGGAAATACTTGTTAAGAAGCGGTCTTCCGTAATTGGCTTGAGTAGATAATCGATGGCATTTACACTATAACTTTCTGCCGCATATTGTGAATAAGCCGTTGTGAAAATTACTGCGGGTATTTGTTTAAGCGATTTTATAAATTCTAAACCATTTCCTGCGGGCATTTTAATATCCATAAAAACGATATCTATTTCTTCTTTTTGTAAGGTATTATGTGCCTCAAAAACATTATTGCATTTTCCGATCAATTGTAATTGATCGGATTGAAGAATGTATCGTTCCAGCACCTGTTGCGCCAGCGGTTCGTCGTCAACAATAAGGCATTTAATCATTTCAGGATAGATATAGCGTTAATACAATTTCAAATTGAGAGGTAGTGTCTTTTATAGTTAAATGATACTTTTCCGGATACAGAAGGTCTAACCGTTGCCTTGCATTTTGAAGCCCTAGTCCACCAGCTCCGTTTAATCCTTCTCTTAAACTTTTGCCTGGCTTACTATTACTGATTTGTACGATCAACTCATTTCCTGCAAGCATAATAACGATTGTTACAAAGCCACTGATAGCTTCTTCTTCAATTCCATGTTTAAAAGCATTTTCAACAAATGGAAGTAGCAGTAAGGGTTCAATAGAGGCAATTTCGGTTATTCCCTGGGTATCGAATTGTATTCGAATATTTTTATTATACCGGATGGATTGTACCTCTACATAGTTTTGAAGAAATTCGATTTCTTTTTTTAATGTAACTTTTGAATGAGATGTTTCATAAATAATATAACGCATCATTTCTGAGAGTTTTGAAACCAATGGTGCGGTATCGGCAGATTGTTGCTGGGCGAGAGAATAAATGTTGTTTAGCGTATTAAAGAAGAAATGAGGCTGAAGCTGAGCCTTCAGGTAGTTTAAATCGGATTCCAACTTGGCTTGTTTTAATGCCTTCAACTTTATTTCCTGTTTGGTATAGTTAATGAAATAAGCTAACGCAATAAATACAAGTGTTTGCTGAATAATATAAATAATGCTAAAATGAAAAAATGTTTTTACTTTATACCATTTGGCCGCTGTGCTGGTAATATACTCGGGCAAAAAGGTTAGCCGCGCAATCGACCAGTATTGAACATGCACATTATATACATCGAGGCCAAAGAGGAACAGGAGGTAAGCGAAAAAGAAAAGAAGATATTTTTTTTGTATCAGTAATCTTCCAATTATTAATTTATATAATAGTAAATAAACAGGTATTTGAAACAATCCCCAAATAATCCGTTGAAGCAGGAGAATCGAAAAAGATTGTTCGCACCCCTGGCAGGGTTGTTCTTTCATGGCATATTCGATATCCGTTATAATCGGAAAAGCAAAAAAGAATAGGGTAAAAAATATAGTTTCTATCCACCCATATTTACTAATTTTTTTAAACGGATTGTGCACTTTCATTAAATGAAAATATAAACAATTGCTGCAATGAGTAAATAAATAAAACCTGCAAAAGCTTTTTTTAGACAAAGCACCTTTTTTTTTCGACAAACCCGTTGGCAAATAGATTTTGCCGAATTTATTTGGGTGTTTATCTAATTGAATTGAATCACCTCATTTTGTGGAATAGATTTACTAAATTCTTCTATTCTGTAAATTTGCTGATATGTTTATAACAAAGAAAAAAATACTGTTAACCTGCCTGCTGCTGGTGCTTGTTTGCGCAACTACAACAGCATACGCACAAAAAGGATTAAAGCAGTCACGTGCGGACCAGATTCTTCAATTGGCAACAGCCAAACTGCAGGCTATTCACACTGTACACTATAAACTGATTAGAGAATCTTTATATAAAGACGAGAACTATCATGCTATTTACTCTTCTGATATCTATATTGATTTTACATCGAAAAAAAATACCGCCGGTTATCGATTCCAGGCTGAGGACAAAGACTATCAATCATGTTATAATGGGGTTCAGTATTTTGGGTTGAATAAAAACAAGAAAACAATTGATATCACCCAGAAGCCAAAGGCTGAGCAATTTGAAAGTATGTCGCCGTTGTATTTTTCACTCGTTTCGCTTCGCACTATTTTACCAATACTACAAAAAAATGATTCGGTTGAGGTAGTAATGAAAGATACGGTAATAGGAAAGGAAGACTATTATAGCTTCTCCTTCGATTTGTATAACCAATATTTTGGAGGTTTGGGAAAGCTATATCAATTAACCAGCGACTATACGGGTGATAGAACCAAACCCTACGTGCTGATCATCCATAAGAAAACTTTATTGCCATATAAGTTTATTAGCAAATGGAAAGACAGAACGGAAGATTTTATTTCGGTAACCTATGACGCTATTAATTTAAAGCCTTCAGCACCAGTGGAGCTTTCGTGGTTTTACTCAACTTATACAAACGAGTATGCACCACCGCAACCCAAAGATCCTTTGGTAAATGTGGGTACTGTATTAGAAGATTGGGTATTGCCCTGGTATAATGCCGGCAAGATTGATTCATCCTCGCTCTATCAATACAGGGGTAAAATTGTATTGCTCGATTTTTGGATTAAGAGTTGCGGCCCTTGTATGGCTTCATTTCCTCACTTAAATGAGCTTCAGCAAAAATTTAATTCCAATGAATTTCAACTATTGTCAATAAATACAGAAGACGAACAAGAGGATATCGTTTTTTTCTTTAACAAGCATAAACCAATCTATAAAATGTTGTTTAAAGGTGAAAACTTGGCATCGGCTTATGGAATACCGGCTTTTCCTACCATTATTCTCCTCGATAAACTTGGGAAAGTAATTTATGCAAGTAAGAATGGGTTTGATCAGCCTGTGATTGAAAAGTTGATAAAGGAGAACTTATAACTTGTGTTAAGCTAAACCGACTACTCCGTAATTATTTTTCTGCAAGGGAATACTGAATGTTTTTCACAAATCAGTGCAGTTTTTTTTAATCTTCGTGGTATTTTTTTGAACACTTAGTGACAAAAGAATATTGCCGCGAAAGCACGAAGTTATTTTGCAAACTGCACCTAATTTTTTGTGCATGGATATACGCTAATTTATTCGTACCATAACTCTAGAATATTTTTTTATCCGAAGGGTATGATGCTATTAATTTTGTTATCACTACCCTGGGTTGAGCGCCTCAGCCGGTTCGTGCCCGACACCGTCGGGATGCGAAAGCAAGAAGCGGGTGCAGCGCG
The DNA here is from genome assembly GCA_046153465.1 of Chitinophagaceae bacterium. Taxonomy (GTDB): domain Bacteria; phylum Bacteroidota; class Bacteroidia; order Chitinophagales; family Chitinophagaceae; genus Endoryza. Next base: position 1,460 of record JBJXDV010000346.1, on the reverse strand, counting down.
ATGCCCAGGGTAACGGCCACCCGGCCCTGAGGGATCAGCATTTTTAAATTAAACAGCTTTAAAAAAAATGATCTGTACTGAAATAATAGATCAATTTATTTGTACCACAGCACTGATATTATATTAATATACCGTTATTATTTTTTCTGCAAAGGGATCAGAATTTTTTTTTCAACTCTTCAGGGTATATTTTCTTTGAACAATTTGGGATAACAAGATATTGCCGCGAACGCGGGAAGTTGTGTTACGAAATACTGGTTTACTTTTTTGCGTAGATGTATCTGTGCCAATTTATTAGTACCGTAGCATTAGAACAGGGCCTGTTATTATAAGCAGGCCCTGAATATTTGTGTACATTATTCACCCAAGTCTCGCTTGTTGTTTTTGCTTCTCCAACTTTTATGTTTTGCACCGTCCATTTTTACAATTTTTGGTGTAAACGTACCAACAACATCAACCAATCCTTTTTGTGATTGCATTACTTCATTGATATCTTTATAAGCAAAAGGAGATTCATCTAATCCACCTCCTAACAATGTTACGCCGAACTTTTTTAGTTCATCTTTAAATTGTTTGTCAGTTACAGAAGCCATCGCTTTTGTACGACTCATCTTTCTTCCTGCTCCATGCGAAGCAGAGTTGATGGAAGCCATTTCACCTTTCCCTTTTACAATAAATCCGTCTGCCGTCATTGAACCTGGAATGACTCCCAGTACATTTTCACCAGCTGGTGTTGCACCCTTACGGTGAACAATAACCTCTTTCCCATTCCAATCCTCCTTCCACGCAAAGTTGTGATGATTCTCTACCATCTTTATTGGTTTTCGCCCTAATTGTTTTGCAATTTTCTCATGAATAATATCATGACAGGCAGCGGCATATTCACCAGCTAAATTCATTGCCAACCAATATTCTATTCCAGCTTCCTCATCCAGGGTTAACCATGCCAGATTTTTTGCATCATTTAGTAATCTTCTTTTACTGATAGCAACCTTCGTATAGTGATTAGCGATATTTGCACCCAATGCTCTTGAACCAGAGTGGGATAATAATCCTATATAGCTTCCTGCTTCAACTCCCAATAATTCATCTTTTTCTGCGATAACCACCACACCAAATTCTACAAAGTGATTACCACTTCCACTTGAACCCAATTGCTTCCAGGCACGGCCATGCAGATTTTTTAATAACGGTAGTTGATAGAATAGTTCATTTTCCATTACTTCATGATTCGATGCCTGATCAAATTGCCGTCCGCTTCCAAATAACGTGGCCTCATTAATTTCCCTCGCGAAGTATGCTTCTTTCTGTATCATCTCTTTTGGATCGATATCAAAAATACTCAGGCACATTCGGCAGCCAATATCTACTCCAACACCATAAGGTATAACAGCGTTTTCGGTAGCCAGCACACCTCCTATCGGTAATCCATACCCACTATGTGCATCAGGCATCAATGC
>JBJXDV010000345.1:0-5874 GCA_046153465.1 Chitinophagaceae bacterium | reverse complement strand
CTTAGAATTTTTAAAGAAAATTTTTTAGGAATTACACAAGCTTCTCTGCGATGCAGTATTAAGAATGAAGACGAGATATTATTTGCAGATGGCACCAGTAAGCGGGCCATTTATGCCTTCAGCGCTTCGCCGCTGGAAATAATAAATAAAGAATTGGGGTATCGTATTTTTTTTCAATTAGAGGATTTTTATTTCAATACTGATGAGGGGCGCACCTATTTTTATGGGTACTCGCGGTTTGGAGAATTATCTACCGATAAATCTATCCCGGTTCGGTATCTGCGTAATCGCGAGCGCTATTATCGCGGTAGCACGATGCATTTTTTTCATTCATTAATTGATGATAAAATATCTGATGAAGGCTTTTTATTGCTACACATACGATCAATGAAAACAATTGATAGCATCGAGAATCGAAGTGGAAGTAACAAAGGAGTCGATGATACAATTACGAAAAAAGCGAACACTCGAAAAATGGATATTGGATCATCAATTACGAGGACAGAATTTTTCAAAAAGGATACCACCGAGCAAAAAGAGGTTTACATACTTAACTGGGTCGACAGACTTCGGGTAAAATATGGCAGAGATCCGTATGGCAAAAAATTTTTAATGCAAAATGCTTTTTTGCAAGGCAATCTGCCGCTGGGTATTTTTTCAGATGTTGAAATGCTGGAACGGCCAGCATTTATGGATCCCAATGGTTCGCTATACAATCCAATGGCTATACAAATGAGCGGTTATTGGTCGTTTGAGAAAATGGCAAATATGCTACCAATTAACTATAGGCCTAAACGATAAATACTTCTTAATCTATTATAGATGGTAATATATATTCACTCATGATGCTGTCTACCTGTGGGTGCCCGTAAGCCCGGTTATAAGCCTTAGCGGTAATAACGATTGTTACAGGAATATTTTTAAAAATAAAAATTTTGCTGCCGCCATTCCCCGCGCAATAAAAAGCCTCATACTTTTTTCCATTTACTGTATAGGTTTTATTCCAGAATAAATATCCGTAAAATTCATTTGAGCTCCCTGGTAATTGAAAGTGTTTAGTGAAGGTTTCCTCTATCCATTTTGTAGGTAGAATTTGTTTTCCATTCCACACGCCATCATTTTTATAGAGCTCTCCAACTTTAGCATAACTTAGTGACGACATCTTCAAGCCTCCTGCGGTATTGGCTACTTTCTGGGGCGTATATTGCCATTGATATGTTTTAATACCCAGTGGTTGAAAAAGTTTTTTATCTGCATATTTTTCCAAGCCGCCGGGGACAGATTTGTGTAAAATGTCGCCCAATAAAACCACACCTGCTGTAAAATAATCCCACTGTTTGCCATTTGATTTACTACTATCCATTGGCAAATCCAATGTAAATTTTACCCAATTATTGGTAGGGTACATGTTTTCTTCATTGCCAGGCGACTCATCCTTTTGATCAGAACCATTAAACGCCGAACTCATCGTTAACAAATTTTTTATGGTTATACTATCTTTTTCCAGGGAATAGTTTGAATACTGGTGTAAATTATAAAATGAGTGTAATGATTGATCAACATCTTTAATATATCCATCTTTTATGGCAATACCCATTAATGCAGATGAAAAAGATTTGCCCACTGATCGGGTGTCGTGTAGTGTGTTTCTTCCTGCGCCATTAAAATATTCTTCGATGAGCAGCTTTCCTTCTTTTATAACAACAATACTTGTAATTTCTTTGAATGTATTTTGTGCAATAGCTTTATTAAGCTCTTCTATCTTTCTCTTATTGTATCTCGCCTTTGAAATTACCCATCCACGCTCAGGTTGTATAGCTTGAATAGCTATTTGTTTTGCAGTAATGAGGAGAGGTTTAATTTTCAACGTAAGCTCACCATGTGCTATCAAATTTCCGACGAGTGCCTCACTATTTTCCTCCATTTTTAAATAAGGCCGTATTTCAATTTTAAGTTGATGTGTTCCGTTTGTTAACGCTTTTTCACCACCGGCAAGCATAAATCGTTCCCACAAATGTACCCCCCACCAGTCTGCCCCTGTAGAAGTGGTTAAAGGAACCCTGAATGTTGTTGTGGTGTTTTTGTTTAGCCCTGCACCATAGTGAAGATTCTCTTTGTAAATAAAATTATTGTCGATGTAGAATGAAAATTGGTAATTGCCTTTTTTTATAAGTACATCGGGTGTTAATGCCGGAGCCAGTACATGTAAATAATTGGTTATTGAATTATCCATGAAAACCCGGATATTCAAATCCGTTGATGGTTTTAATTCAAAATTTGTCAAAAAATCTGTTTCCATATATTTTTCCAGTGGAATAAATCCTTGCATAAAAGTTATCCTTCCTGTATGTGCTTTATGTAAAGCACTCGTAATCCCATCTGTTGGTACAATATCATTTGTTTGGCCCATCGACTGCAGGCAATAGATACTGCTTAGCAATAGTATTATTGAAATTTGCCTCATTTGCTCACTACTAGTTATAGATGAAAACAAAGCTACCTTATATCATACAAGCAGAATAGAACAGGATTAACATTTGCTGTATTAATCAAAAAGAATTTTACGATAAGCAGAAGGAGTTAATCCATTTATTTCTTTAAAACAGCGGGTAAAATGGCTTTGATCGCAAAAACCGCATTCAAAAGTTATGTCTGTTAAAGAGATTTTTTTATTGGGTAACAACGAAAGCGATTTTTCAACCCTTAGTTTCCTTATATATTCTCCAATATTGCAATAAAAATATTTTGGAAAGTATCTTGAAAGATGAACAGGGTGTATTGCCGCCGTCTTCGCTAAATTTTCCAGTGAAAGGTTTGTGTAAAACGAAGTATGCAAAACGTCTTTAATTATGTTAACCCATGCTGGTATGCCTTTTAATGAAGAAGTTGTTTTGTCAACCATTTTTGCCAGCGCCTGTAAAACTAATGTCTCAATTGAAAGCGAGGTTAGGGCATCCTCCGCTTTAGTTTCTTTGAAAATTTTATAAAATAAAAATTTTATGTCGGGGTTCTCAATCAAAAAACTTCCCTGCAAATTATCGCTGCTAAACGTAAAATCGGAAAACCATTTTTGGGCCAACTCAATATGGAATCCTCTTGTAAATCCTTTTGGTTTTATATTGTGATGAGGTTCCTGCCAGTTATGAAACAATAATGCTCCCGCAGAGCAATTATAGGTATCATTCTTATTTACTTCTATTATATTTCCTTGTAGAATAAATGTGAAATAGGCATTTTAGTGATAATGCCGATCTACTTTATCTTGTGTATACTCGGTATCAGTCAGCGTAATACCCTCCAACCGAATGGTTTTATTCGTTTGTCCATAGAATTGGCCTGTGTGAAGATGGTTCATTGATTACGCGCTGAAATTTAAGCAGTGATAGCGTTCACGTTGATTTGATTGCGTTGCATTCATCTGCGTTTATTCTTTAATAAAAAGCGCCTTTAATTCGGAAGCATCATCAGGGTTCATTTTTCCGCCTAATATAAGTCTCAATTGCCTTCTTCTCAACGCGCCTTCAAATAATTTTTGTTCTCCTTCTGTTTCAGGAACTAATTGGTTTACGGGCCTTGATTTACCATTGGGATCCAACGCTACAAATGTATAATAGGCCTCATTACTTTTATATTTGTATTGTTGAATAGCGTCTTCGCCCCAAACGCTGAGGTGAACCTCCATTGATGAATTAAAGGCACGGGATACCTTGGCTTCAATATGTACAACGTTTCCTAGTTTAATGGGATTTTCAAAAGAAATATTATCAACTGAAGCAGTAACTACCGGCGCACCGCAGTGTTTCATGGCGGCCAATGCCGCAGCAATATCCATCCAGTACATTAATCGGCCGCCCATCAGGTTGCCAAACGTATTGGTATCATTGGGTAATACTAATTCAGTCATGGTTACACTGGATTCTTTAGCTGTCTTAGGAATAGTACTCATTGAAAAATTTTATTTTATTTTCGGAATAAAAATGAGGCGGCTACTTGTTAATCAAAGATAGCATAGAGAATATCTTTCCTTTTATTAATTCGGCAGACAAATACCAACAACTTTCACATTAATTTATTCGAAACGTGGCAATTTTGCTGAACAAATCAATTACTTATTCGCAATGCTTTGCCTTCTATTAAATTATTATAGTTCAATCAATATCAATTTAGTCATTTTTAAGAGTATAAATGTTAAAGCAATTGATATTTTGGAAATAGTGTTAGAGCGAAAATTATACAACTATTAAATCGAAATATTCAAAATGAGATTTTATAGTCCCCCCCAGAATTATAGTATTTTTTGCTGAATCTAGTTTAAAACGGATAACATGAGGTGGGTACTATTTATAGTAATTGAAGACAATTTGTTATCAAAATTGTTGTCTTTTTTTGGCGAACTGGTTTATAATAAGGTATTGTAGTAATTGATCGGCTTATTGATTATTGAAGCTTTCTTCGAATTTTCCCAAATTGAAACTATCTCCGCTAAGTTAATTGTATAATTAATGTGTAAGAGTTAATGAAAAGCCAGATTTAATGGAAAGGTTTGCTCCTGATTTTATCATTATTGATCGGCAAAAAACATTTGAGTTCACGACAACATTGCCGTTGTTAATAAATACATTTGTATTACCGTCAGGAACTATTCCGCAACTCCAATTGGTTGGGTTTTCCCAAGAGCTATTTTGTGTATTGATCCATGTATTGCCAACATCAACTCTATACGTGTCTGAAATTTTATTTTCTATTAAGCATCTGAATTTATATCCATTCCACGAAATAGGAACATTAATAACATGCAAAGTGTTAGAAAATACTCCTGAAAAATTGCCTCCATCAACGATATTTTCGTAACCACCTCCAAAATCATATTGCCATTGATAAGTACTACCAAAAACTGTCGATGCAATAATAAGGCTATTGTTTGGACAAACTTGTAACGATGTGTCCGCCGTTTTATTTAACCAAATTGAAAGATTAGAACCTGATGTTGTACCAAACGATTCGCCAATTATATCTGGTCTAGTATCCCCGTCTATGTCGCAAACATTAATGCCCAAGAGATCAACGCCATTTGCGCTCGAGAAATCAATTCGAGGGCTAAACATAATGTTGCCGGGAATCGAAGTGTTTTCAAAAAGTGAAAACTCAATATCTTTGAAATTTGGATTATTGGTAATATTGGATAAGATCAAATCGGGCTTTCCGTCACCCGAAAGGTCACTTACTGCCATTGATGGCGATTGGAAATCGTACGATATAGTTAATTTTGGTGCAAAAGATATGTTCCCTAATGAACTTGTGTTTCTCAAAATTGTAATATCAGGGTCCCGTAGCACAATTATATCCGTTTTACCGTCTTTATCCATGTCGCCTATACAAAGAGAGCCAACATAGGTTTCATTAATTTCAAATGCCTGCCCGTTGTCAAAGGCAATCGTACCCGGCCCCCCTGTGTTACGAAAGACAACTGCGCGGCCACAACAATAATTACCAGGATTTTCTGCATAGACAATATCTGGTTTACCATCGCCATCGAAATCGGTGGCGACACATCCCGCGTTATTTGACATGTTCATTGGCAGATTACCAAGTCTAATAAAAGATATAGTGTCTAATGTTGAGTTGTTCTTGTATATGACCAGCCTTCCACCCTGTATGCCAAATACATCTGGCTTGCTGTCACCATCAAAATCAGCTATAGAAAGGTGTATCAGGGCAGAAAAATAATCATAGAAATATTTTGGAGCTGAAAATGTGATTGAGCCTGGTGTACTCATATTTTTTAATATGCAAAACGGACCATAGGGATAGTCTCTAGTAACTAACAGGTCCAACTTGCCGTCACCATTTAAATCAAATTCTGCCAAATGCGAA
>JBJXDV010000344.1:0-4455 GCA_046153465.1 Chitinophagaceae bacterium | reverse complement strand
GATAGAGTCAAAGGCAATTTTTTATGCACACTTTTAAAAGGTAATTACTTAACTGTCAGCATTCAAAAAAAATTATCGAGGTATTTATTACTAGATTACTCAAAAAACACTTGTTCTAACAGTTAGTACCATCTCGTAAAATCTTACATTAGTAGTATCAAAAAATTAAATCAATTTATTATGAAAACACCGATCATATTATTTTCCCGATTTACTAAGAATAAAATCCTTTTTTTTCTGATAGGAATACTTCCTGGAGCTTTATTAGCACAGAACCCCAATTTCGAGCCAGGTGTTCAGAAAATTTATTCTATTGCAGGGCGCGATTGGTTAATATGGGTTCCTACAGACATAACGGTAAAGCATATACTGTTGGTATCTACCACCGGCAATAGCTGTAATACCTATGTTGATGCAATTAACCAGGGCCCGGCAAAAGAAATATTTAACACAACCACCGGAGTACACAGAGATAAATTTGTGGTTGCCACCATGATAAGAAAACCATCGGAAAACAATTCAGTATCACCCATGGGCGACATTAATGCGGGGTTAGATATTATTTTTCAATATGGGGCATCATTTATTTATACTACAGATAATACCTCCTTCTTCACGGGTTTGTCACAGGGGGCGCAGGAAATGTATCGGTACCTGTCTAACTGGTGCACTGTATTTGGAATTGGTTGTACTACAGTACACCGTTCAAAATTTAGAGGGCAGGTGGAAGTAATACCCGGCGCATTTGATCCGCAACTTTATACAACCTTCACTCCAAAATATAATTGGATAAGTTGGGGTACTGCCGATCCGCTTGCCATACAGGCGCAAGCCGCTTTTAATTATTTTAATCCTTTATTTCCCGCTCCAAAAACAAAGAGTTCAATATTCGTAGGGGTTGGTCATAGTGTCTCCATATCAGATGCAATTTGGAACAGTACCGGAACCACTGCCAATGATAATGTATGGCTCTGGATGTGCAACGAATGGTATGGACAAGAATTAAAAATTTCCCTTAAAACATATTTGCAGGGTGCTTATAATACGGGCACTGGCTTAATGAATGATAACTTACGTGCTAGTAACCTAATTCCAATGACTGAACCTTATACTGGAATGACTAATTTTACGCATACAGGTGGGGGTGGGGGCGAAACAGTACCGGCCACAGCGTTTGCAGCTACCGGCACACCAGCCAATGACATTGTAGATTGGGTTTTTGTACAACTCCACAATGGCACAACCGGCACTGTAGTAGCCACTAAATCGGCCCTACTACAAAGAGATGGAGATATTGTTACTATAGCCCCAACCGGTATAGTTAATAATTATTTAGGATTTGGTGGATTTACAAACGGTAATTATTATATTTCTGTAAGGCATAGAAACCATTTGGGGATAAGAACCGCAAGTACAATCGCATTATCTACAACTTCAGTACCTGCCTATAATTTTACAACGTCACTTTCGCAAGCTTTTGCAGGCTCAGTTTCTAATAATCCAATGGCTACTATTTCAACAGGAGTTTATGGAATGTGGGGAGGAAATGTAAATGGAAATGCAAATGTAAAATATAGTAACCCGGCAAATGATGAAACTGAGTTACTTAATGCTATCTTAGGAGGAAATAAAACTACAGTTATTATTAATGTTTACAACAGGGGAGATTTAAATATGGATGGGGTAGTAAAATATTATAACCCAGGAAATGATGAAACTTTCTTGTTAAATACCGTTTTAGGTGGCGATAAGACTCGAGTTATTAGTCAACCTTTTTAATAACAAACTATTTTCACGCCTTTGTTGGGATCGCCGTAAAACGCAGCAACAGCAAAGGTTTTTTAGTGAATGACGAATAGTGAATAAATCAGGAATGATTAATAAATTCACCAATAAAGGTATTCACTACTGGCTCATGGCTAAATACTATTGACTATTTGCTGTTGGCTAATCACTATCCACCAACGGCTCTTGGCTTCAGGCTTTATCAATTACTGTCTGTTGACCGAAGACTATCGACTACTTGCTCTCGGCTCCTGGCTATCAACTAACAACTACTACCTTTGCGCAAATTCTTCCATTGAATCTTCAGAAAAAAAATTATCGCCTCCAGCAATGGATTGTTGGTGTAGCAGTACTACTCTTTCTCATTAAAATACTTGCCTTCTTTATTACCCGCTCGGTGGCAATTTTAACCGATGCATTGGAAAGTACCGTAAATGTAATTGCCGGTTTTGTTGGTTTATATAGTTTGTATATAGCCGGTAAACCAAAAGATATTGATCATCCCTATGGACATGGTAAGGCAGAATTTCTTTCCGCAGCAGTAGAAGGTACCCTTATCATTATTGCGGGCCTTATTATTATTTACGAAGCAATCAATAATTTTCTTCATCCGCATAACCTTCAAAAATTAGATTGGGGAATTTTATTGATTGCCCTTACGGCTGCTATAAATTATGGAGTAGGTTACATAAGTTTAATAAATGGAAAAAAGAATAATTCCATGGCCCTTACAGCAAGTGGTAAACACCTGCAGTCTGATGCCTATTCAACCCTTGGATTGATTGTTGGCCTTGCACTTATTTATTTTACCAGGATATCCTGGATGGATAGTGCGGTTGCTATTTTATTTGCAGGTATTATTATGTTTACCGGGTATAAAATTTTGCGAAGCTCCATTGCCGGTATTATGGATGAGGCAGATAATGAATTACTCAAAAAAATGGTATTGTTACTCAACGAGCATCGAAGAGAAAATTGGGTGGACCTGCACAACCTGCGGGTAATAAAATATGGCGGACAATTACATATCGATTGCCATCTTACCGTTCCCTGGTACCTCAATGTACATGAGGCACATCATGAAATTGACGAATTGACCAATTTATTAAAAAAAGAATTTGGAGAATCCATTGAATTTTTTGTTCATTCGGATGGCTGTTTAGATTTTTCCTGCACTATTTGTTCGAAAGCAAATTGCTCCGAACGAAAACATCCTTTTCAGCAGAAAGTGATCTGGACGCTAGAAAATATTTTATCGGATAAAAAACATAGTCTGTAGCTCGCCTGCCGGTAGGTTTGTGGTTTTTAGTTTATGGTTTGTGGTTGCTGAAACTCTTATATTGCTTCAAAATAATAGCAACTCGTTATTTATAATGACTAACCGAAGCAAAGAACGAAAAACTACAAACCATAAACTCTAAACTAATATCTTATTTTCGTTCTCTAAAACTATCATCATGCAGGCGTGGAAAGATTACCAGGAAAAAAACAAGGATCGCTTTTTACAGGAGTTGCTGGAGCTGCTTAAAATTCCAAGTGTTAGTGCCCGCAATGAACATTCGGCAGATATGGTGCGTTGTGCCGAATCCGTAAAAGAATCTTTATTAAAAGCAGGAGCCGACACTGCTACGATTTATGAAACGGCGGGTCACCCCATTGTATATGCGGAAAAAATAATCGATCCTTCAAAGCCTACAGTATTGGTATATGGACATTATGATGTTCAACCGGCCGATCCGCTGGAACTCTGGCACAGCGGACCTTTTGATCCGGTAATCAAAGATGGAAAAATTTATGCACGAGGATCCTGCGATGATAAAGGACAGTTTTATATGCATGTAAAGGCATTGGAAACGATGGTGCAAACCAATTCGCTTTGTACCAATATTAAATTTTGTATTGAAGGTGAAGAAGAAATCGGTTCTCCCCATTTGGCCATGTTTGTTACTGAACATAAAGAATTATTAAAAGCAGATGTAGTGCTTATAAGTGACACTGCGATGCTAAGCATGGATACACCGTCAATTGATATTGGCGTACGCGGACTAAGTTATATTGAAATAGAAGTAACCGGGCCCAATCGTGATTTGCATAGCGGTGTTTATGGCGGAGCTGTTGCCAACCCTATTACCATGTTAGCTAAAATGATCGCTTCTTGTCATGATGAAAACAATCATATCACGATTCCTGGTTTTTATGATGATGTAGTAGAAGCAACAACAGAAGAGAGAAAATTGATGGCGGCTGCTCCTTTTAATGAGGACGTCTATAAAAAAGATTTGGGTGTTTCTTCGTTATGGGGTGAAAAAGGATATACTACCAATGAACGAACAGGAATTCGACCTACTATTGAATTAAATGGGATATGGGGCGGATATACTGCTGAAGGTGCGAAAACGGTATTGCCTTCAAAGGCATTTGCAAAAATTTCTGCAAGGCTTGTACCGAATCAATCTGCAAAAAAAATTACCGAAAAATTATTAGCGTATGTTAAATCTCTTGCTCCGGCAGGTATTACCGTCAAAGCAACCGAGCATCATGGAGGCGAACCTTATATGACGCCCATCGATTCTACTGCTTATAAAGCCGCTGCTGAAGCCATTGAAGCAACATTCGGAAAAAAACCAATACCCGTTCGTGGTGGAGGCAGTATTCCAATTTGTTCGTTGT
>JBJXDV010000343.1:0-8388 GCA_046153465.1 Chitinophagaceae bacterium | reverse complement strand
CCTTTATGCAAACCGTAGAATAGGAAAATGGTCTTGGGATAATACACTCGATGTAGGTTATGCCCTCGTTAATACATCTTCTCAGGGCGTTCGAAAAAATGACGATAAAATCGATTTATTTAGTAAGCTTGGAAGAGATATAACTAAAACAATCAGCGTATCGCTTGTAGCAAATTTTCGTTCGCAGTTTAATGATGGATTCGATTATAATTATCTTGGTAAAGGGTATCAACGTCGAACTTCAGGGTTTATGGCTCCGGCTTATATAACATTTGCGCCGGGTTTTGATTGGCATCCAACATCAAATTTTTCTGTTTTTCTTGCGCCTGCTGCGGCACGTGCAATTTTAGTAACCAAGGAACCCAAAAGTTATCTTTTTCAGGCTGGAATTATTCCGGATGGTGGTGGTTTTGAATTGCCGCTTTCTACTTTTTATGGTGTTGATCCGGCGCGCCAGGTACGTATGGAACTGGGAGGATTTATGTCAATTAATTATAAGAAAGAAATACTTAAGAACATTAATTATAAAACGAGGCTTGATCTTTTCTCTAACTACCAGCAATCCTCCCGCTTTGTTGCTACAGGCCCCGATAAATTACAAATAACCAATGTTGGTCCCAATCCACAAAACGTAGATGTATTCTGGACCAATACATTTAATATGACTGTAAACAAATGGATGCAGGTAACGTATAATTTCGATTTAATTTATGACGACGACGTTCGCCAGTTCGGTCCAAATAAAACTTCTGCTGCTGCCCAGCTAAGATCATTACTGGCTGTTGGAGTATCGGCCAAATTCTGAGTAAATTTTTAATAAGTTCTGAAGTCCCGGTCGTAGATTGGGACTTTATTTTTACATTGAAAAATTTGACTAGTGAGCCATGCATCTTACCAAATAAAATTAACCCATTTCGAAGGGCCATTTGACCTGCTATTGTTCTTTATCGAACGGGATGAACTGGACATTTATAATATTCCTATCACCAGAATTATAAACGATTTTCTTGATTTCATACATGGAGAAGAAAAACTCAATATTGAATTATCGAGCGAATTTATTTTATTTGTTTCGACCCTGATGCGGATTAAAGCGAAAATGTTGATCCCCCGTAAAGAGTTGGATGAGCAAGGGAATGAGATTGATCCAAGGCAGGAACTCATTGATAAAATCCTTGAATATAAAAGATATAAAGAAGCGGCAGCTAAAATGGCTGAAATGGAAGCGCTTCGAATGCTGATGGTGAAAAGAGGGAATCTTCAAAAAGAATTATCTTATATAGGAGAGGAAGCAGGCGAAGGAACAGAAATCCAAACTATTTCCCTTTTCAAATTGATGAAATCTTTTGAACGGGTGATGAAAAGAATGGAGGAAAAAGCAAAGAGACCGGTGCATACCGTAGTACAATATAACTATACGATGGAAGGTAGCAGGGAATATATGCTAACCACTGTGCGAAAAGAAAGCATAATGCCCTTTGAAAAAATATTTGAAATCTGCCGGGATCGCATACACGCTATCTTTTTATTTCTATCATTGCTGGAACTGGTTCAGCTAAAATATATGTCGATGATGGTTGGTGAAGGAATGAATAATTTTATTGTAGAATGGAACCAAAACCGGGAAGAAGAAATTCCTGGTGAAATAATTCCCGCCACTTTTTAATAACTGACGAAAAGACGCAAATTCGGGCAAAAATGCCAATACCAATAATTGGTATAAATATTGATGTTTAAACATTAAATATATTAGCATGAAATCGATTTTTCATCCATCTTCTGAAAGAGGGCATGTAAACTTTGGATGGCTTGATAGTCATCACTCTTTTAGTTTCGGCCATTGGCAGGATCCTTCAAAAATACATTTTGGTGCGCTGAGGGTATTGAACGACGATATTGTTGAGGGAGGAGGTGGATTTGGCGAACACCCCCACGATAATATGGAAATTATTTCTATTCCACTTTCAGGGTCGCTGGCGCATAAAGACAGCACCGGTACCAACGGTATAATTAAAGAAGGAGATGTTCAAATAATGAGTGCGGGTACTGGTATCCGTCATTCTGAACAAAATGCATCTAAAACGGAGACCGTAAATTTTTTGCAGGTTTGGGTATTTCCAAAAAAGATAAACATCCAACCTCATTACGATCAAAAAACGTTTGATCGTAATGCAAGAACAAATAAATGGCAGATAGTTGTAAGTCCCGACACTGCCGATCATGGTGTGCTGATTAACCAGGATGCTGTTTTTGCCGTATGCAATTTAGATCAGGGCAAAGAGATCAGGTATATTCCAAAATTTACAGGAAATGGCGTGTATGTATTTGTAATAGAAGGGTCGGTCCATGCAGCCGATCAAGCACTTCGTAAAAGAGATGCTGCAGGGATATATGATGCGGATTCTATTACTTTCAAAGCGATTGAACGTTCAGAGTTGTTGGTAATAGAAGTACCCATGTCAATTAATAATGCGTAATCAATAAAATCAGAATAATGAATGTAGTAATACTAGTAGGTACGGTACGTGTTGGACGGCAAAGTCAAAAAGCCGCTATATATCTCCAGAAGGAATTTATTAAAAGGAATATTGAAACAAAATTGATTGATCTTTTAGAATACTCCTTGCCGATCATGGAAGAACGTCTTGCCCGAAATGCCAACCCGCCTGAACAAGCGAATAAAATAGGCGAACAACTTAAGAATGCCGATGCAGTCGTATTAGTAACCCCCGAATATCATGGAAGTTTTTCAGGCGTACTAAAAAATGCGCTCGATTATTTTGGACCTGAATTTGCAAAGAAAGCTGTAGGAGTTGTTACTGCGTCTGGTGGAAAACTCGGAGGAATTAATGCTTCTGTACAATTGCAACATGTAGTATTAAGTATGGGTGCATACCCGCTACCCCAAAAATTAATTGTTCCTGAAATACAGAATGCATTCAATGAGGAAATGAACCCTACCACAGAATTATTAAGGAAACAAGCAGATAAATTTATAGAAGAATTTATCTGGTTTTCAGAGGCCATTCACACCGCTAAGAATGTTATCGCCTAAAGTAATTATTTATGATGACCCGCACCATTGCACAAATAACAGATGCTACCAATGAACGAGTTGGACCATTTAAGATAAAAAATGTATTACCAGTTCGTACCCTTAAGCAAGTAGATCCATTTTTATTAATTCACCATCTGCAACCTTATGCTGTAAAACCGGGAGATGATTTGCGCATACCCCCGCATCCTCATGCCGGCTTTGAAGTCGTTACTTATCTGCTGGAGGGAGATTTTTTTCATAGAGATAGCAAGAATCATAATCAGGAAGCAAGTGGAGGTGATATTAATTGGATGACTTCCGGATCGGGGATTATTCATTCGGAAGGGCCAACCCCTGCGTTTTTAAACAAAGGCGGCATTGTTGAATTATTACAAGTGTGGATTAATTTACCTGCAAGCAAGAAAAATTTGCCTGCATCATTTCGTCATTACCCCAAAGAAAAATTACCTGTTGTACAAAAACCGGGCGTGTCAATTAAAGTATTGATTGGATCCTATGAAAACCAATTCTCTCCTGTATCCACCTTTTCAGATATGTTTTGGTATCACATTCAATTGAACAAAGGCGAATTTTTTACCATTCCTGTTAATGAAAATCATTCTTCGGCGATCTACATAATGAAGGGCGAAATAAAAATCTTGAATGAAAAATTAGTGACCGGACAATTAGTCGACTTTGAAATGAATGGCAACCAACTTGTTTTAACAACCACGCAGGATAGTTCAATTATTGTATTTGGCGGCCAGCCATTAAAAGAGAAAGTAGTAAGTTATGGTCCATTTGTAATGAACAGCATGGAAGAAGTTCAACAGGCAATTAAAGATTACGAAGATGGAAAGATGGGAATTTTGGCGAGTTAACACCAACCTTTAAAAATTTTCTCTAATGAAAAAGCAGGTGATACCAATTACCAAATCATGATTCGATTTTCAATTGTCATAAATCCAAAGCAACACCGGTTTTTCTGACTTGTCAATAATACTTGCTAATGATTGTAAAAATGGTTTTGATACGGTTGGACAACCATCACTTTGGCAAACAGGTGCCGGAGTTACTTGCTCGTTTGGGACACAATTGTGGGCATGAAGTACTACAAATCGTTTAAAAGCATTGCTGTTGGAAGAATCCAATCCATATAATTTATAAGCAAGCCCAAAACGACCTCTGTAACTATTCCCAATTTTGTATTTTCCCAGCGATGTACAACCGCAACCAACTTCATTTGCATATTTCCTGCCGGTTAACCAGGCTTTATTACATCTTCCGTGAGTTACCAAACCTTCGTTTATTATTGAATCTTTACCGAGATCATAAATAAAAAAGCGGTTAGCACCAGATTCAATACGCATGTCTATTAAGAAACAATAAGTAAGACTATAACTATTTATTTTTAAAAAAGGTTTTACGCTGTCCGCATGGGTTTTTAACTCAACCATTAATTTTTTTCCTGCATCTGTTTTACTGTTGGCAGTACTATTGGCGGTGTGACCGGAATTGAATTTAGTAAGATACCAGCTACTGGCAGCAATCATCAGCGAAACAAAAAACAAAGAAGAAATAATAAAGAAACGTTTCATAAATAGCGTAGTTTAGGTATTGGGGTGAGATACCTAACGCATCGCTTTCCATCAATAATGTAAATAGAATGATAAATCTTAGAAGTTATTTAGCAATTGCTTACCTGACTGTAAAAGCAAAGGTGGTATAACTCTGCGAAGTACTTCGCCCACTGCCATTGGGGGAGGGCGACATTAAATTAATAAAGCCGTATTCACCCGGGGGCAAAGATTTTTCTGGAATTAGCCAATACATTCCTTTTTCGGTTTTTTTAACATTAAATTTTATTCCGGTCTGGTACTGACTGCTTCCTGTACCCATTACACCTCCTTTACTTATTACTGATTCCCGGGTCTTTTCTTTCTTTTCGAAACGATACAACTGTATCATTTGTGATGCATCCATCAGCATCATCTCCAGTTGAATTATAAAACTGGCTTGCTGATTTCCGATCTGCACTGATGAAGAAGATCCTTCAATAATATATGCTGAAGAATAACCACCAAATCCAGCAAGCTTTGCTTTTGACTTCATAACCGACTCTGTTTTTTCAAGATCCAGGAGTTTATTGCTGTCGGCAACATAATAAACCCTGTTTACATATTCCAGCTTTAGGATAGCTATATTATCCTGCGTGTAACCCCAATAACAAACTATCATCAACAGAAGTGTGTAAAAAATGCGTTTATACATGATTGAGAATTTTATTAATGAGTTGTGTTTAAAACCTGACTCCTGCAAATAATTGTATCACGTTATTCTTCACATTCACCTTGGGAATGAAGGAAGGGGGCTCTGTGCTACCACCACCAGAACCTGCATCTGTAAAATTTTTATAGATATTCCCAAAGCTGATATTGAACCTTGCGCCAATCAAAAGATTTTTTATAGGGAAAATTTCTATACCGCCGGCTGCGCCATAATCAAAACGATTGTAATAGTCCAATAACGCACCGTATGGATTGGCACCCGAGGCGGGTTTTGAACTATCTGCTTTTGCATTCAGTAAGTAGGCCATTTGCATACCTACCTGTACTTGTACAAACCGGGTGATATTTATACCCATTAACTGTGGTAGAATAATGTAATTTAGATCTACTGAACCAGTACTGGTATTAGTTTTATAGTTGTATCCTTGCCGGGAGAAAATAATTTCCGTTCTGGAGCTGATAATCTTTTTAGAGGGTGGCGCTAAAAATGCGCCGACCATAAATCCGGTGCGGCTGCTATTACCAATATCATTTGCTTTAGTGATATTGGAGAAATTCAATCCGGCTTTTGCACCAATACCGATTCCCTGTTTCTTTTGTTTGCTATCCGTTTGGGCAAACATTTGATTGGTCATTACAAGTAGTATTATCCATATTGCAGTTTGCTTTTTCATAGTTTAATTTTTAAATATTTTAATGGTTGATTTTTTTAATTCTTATTTGCAGATTATAAATTATTGTTGGCTCAATTATGTTTTTTACTTTCCCAATGTCTTTTACCTAAGCATTATGTTTTCTGCCTTCCACAATGGAAGTTATTTTCGATTAATCAATCACTTTTTTTCCAATCAATACCAAAAGCAAACACATTAAATTCTTTCAACTCCATATTTTTCACCCATACAAAGCCATATTCCCCGGCTTCCAACTGTTCTGTAAACTGAATCATATAATTTTCTTTGGAAACCTGCTTAATGCTGAAACTAATCTGCTTTCCTTTGGCTTCTTCTTTATCATTCAATACACCTTCTTTGGAAGTAATGGTTACTTCCCGTTTCTGATCAGTAGCTATGAATTTGTAGAGTTTGATATAGGAAGTAAAATCTATAATATCACCACTCGTCTTAATCAGAAAAGAAATATTCGTTCTTGCAGTAAATCGTACTCGGGAGCCCGGATCGGTCATACTAAAAAACTGTTTGGCACCTTTTAATCCCAGGCTTTTCTTTTTGGTTATTAATTGCGCAATACCGTTTTCCAGTTTAGTAAGCCTGTTATCGTCTTTATCATAATAATAGGGTTGATTGATGAACTCCGGGGTTGGAATTACTATTTCAATATTGGCAACAGCCTTAGCGATTGGTTTGTTATTTTGTTTTTCAACATGCTTTATTATAATCGTATCGTATTTGGGAACCGGCCGGGAGGGCTTTTTGTTTGTTTGTGCTTGAACAAGAATGATGGCTAATAGGAATATAATTGTAGCGATTATCTTTTTCATAAAACTAGTTTTGGTGAATAGTACGTAGGAATGTGCCAGTTAAAGGAGTACAGATTTTTTAATGGAATCAATGAGTTAGTTAATAGAGGTACAAATCTTACTTTTATTTTTTTGCCAGACAATACCAGTAAAAGGTGATTTTATGATCACTTAGCCCCTGTATATTAAAAAGTATCTTAAGCCAAATAGGATATTAAGTAGTTCTATTTTTTAATCAAATTATAACGGAACAGCCTGTATGATTACCTGCGCACCAAAATAACTGCAACTGCCGGCGGTATTTAATTTACTTGTAGTGAAATCCAAACTATAGATTCCGGGGGAAAGATTGGGAATGTATTTTGTAACAGTCATTTGATGTGCTACAAAAGAGTTTGGCTGAGGTTTTATATAACTGTACCCATAGGTACTGAAACCAGAAAAATTATTGAGCGTAAAATAAAAAATGGGTTCCTGCACATTAGTTTCCCCTACGCTAACCACAATAAAAAGATTGATAGTAATAATAAAATTTGCATTAAAATTAAGTGTAAAGGATTGATTGTTTATTGTGGCCACGGGTTGATGGTTGTTGGTTATTGCCACAGGTGCGGAGTTTGATGGTCGCTCAAAGAAAAAGTATTGCGGGGTGTTTTTCCATGTAGGAGATTGGGAATTTCCACCCGAACTGAGCATCTGGCCATTCTGTCCTGAAGTACCATTCACTACAAAAGCTCCATTACCTTTCAGTCGAAATCTTTCTGTAAAACCAAAATTATAATCATTAAAACCAACACTGATATCAGCACCATTATGCTCGGATGCTATTCTTAATTCATTATTCCAAACAGAAAGATCGGCCTCTCCAAACGAACCTTGACGAAGAGTGATCTTTTTGCCATACATATTACCAAAATCAAGCGGCGCAGTTGGATAATGTGTGCCAATGCCGACGTTACCGTTAAAATCAATCACCATTCTGGTAATATTACCACGAGTCCTGAACTGAAGCCCGGTTTGGGTCAGCACATTATTATAAACAATGCCTCCGCTCGCAAGATCAAGCGGATTTCCAAATAGTATTCCACTTTCAGCAAAATTCCCGGTAAGTATATTTAGATAAGTATTGTTGGCATCTTCCAGCAGAATACCTGGAAAATAAGCACCAATATATCCCGAAAGCCCATTGCGCACATGCAATTTGACAGCGGGCGTATTAATGCCTATTCCAACGTTTTGCCCGAAGGTGCGAACGGAATGAAACAACGCAATAACAATAATTAATACGATAAAAAAGGCCAATTCTTTTTTTGAAGAGGAAGCTGTAGTAGACATAACACGGCTTGATCGGTGAAAAATTATAAAAAATATCCCGGCTCCTCACTGTTACTGATGATCAACAGTAAGAAGTCATTTTTCAAACCTACGATTCCAGGAGACGGGATACAATAACACTTTTGTTATAGGAGAAGACAGTAGGAACAAACAGGTAATTGGTACTTTGTGGTACATAGAAGATACTTCGCGCATGTTCGAAGTATCCTATTAAATTAGGAGTGACCTGAGATAGTTGTTATTATAAA
>JBJXDV010000342.1:0-6805 GCA_046153465.1 Chitinophagaceae bacterium | reverse complement strand
GCTTGCCGTTTTAACGCTTTTGTTTTGATCATCAGCTTTTGGTGCCTCTGCCCTGGCAATATCTTTTGCTTTTTCTAGTTGCTTTATTGGGGGAAGATTTAGCTTAGGTTCTTCCTGAGTCGAAAGGTTCGAAGACACGGTTTCGCTTCTTTTTTCTTCTTCTTGATTATTTATTCCATTTGCCTTATTTGCGTCTTTCGCTTTCCGGCTATCGTCCTTACTTTCTTTATTTATTCCATTAGATGTATCCCTTTTACTGATTGAATTTTCCGGAGATGCCGGGCCAATTGTTTCCGGAAGATTATTAGTGGGTTCAACTAATGCAATAGTATCCGTTTGTTGGTTCCGAAACCAGCTATTATAAATAAGCACGGTGCTCACCACCAATACGCAGGCTGCCGCAGCCACGGACCACCAACGTCTATTGGTAAGCGGTATAGTTCTCCCGCCAGTTACTTTTACCGCAATCTGTTCCTTTAATTGCTCAAGATTTGTATGAATGCTTTTGCTACCATATGTATCACTTGCTTCGCGGATCCCTTCAATCGCATCGGACAAAAAGGAGTCTTCCAGGGCCGCCTTTTCAATGGCATGCATTTCGGACGGGTTCAATTTCCCTTCCAGGTATTTGCTGATATCAGCCGCCGTATATTGTTTGTTATCGTTCTTTACCTCACTCATTATTATTTCTATCCATTTTTAACTGTTCAACAGCCATATCTTTTTCCATACATATCTTTAAATTTCGCCGCCCGTTTTGAATAAAACTTCTTACTTTATTCCATTCAATACCGGTGGTTTCAGCAATTTCATTGTAACATTTGTTCTGCAAATAAAATAATTCTACCGTAATTTTTTGCTCCGCAGATAATGTTTGCAGGCATTCCTCGAGCTTATTCAAATTTTCCTCACGGGTCAGTACGCCATTCAGATGCACATCTTCTTCAAATTGCATAGGTTCGTCTTTAAATTCTGTGGTTTTCAAATTTTTAGGCGTCCGCAACTGCATCAGGCAGTGATTTTTTGCCAGAGTATGGAGCCAGCTTTTGAAATTATCTACCTCATGCTTTTGCAATTTTCCTACCAATTCTTCAAAAATATGCATAACAGCGTCCTTTGAAGTTTCCGGATCTTTCAAATACTTTAAACAAACACCATACAAGAGATCCATATAGCGCTGGTATAATTCAGCCAGCACAGTCAGGTCGCGGCTTTCTTTATATAGTTGTACCAATTCTTTATCAGAAAGGCCAGGGTTTGATATATTCTTTAGAAATGTCAATTGTTTTCTCTGTTCTGCAAACAAGATAGTCAAAATAAATTTTTGGCTGCATGTGTAATAATAATATTACCTGCATCTACTATAAAATAAATTCTATGCGCTACCTATTAACAGCTTGTTTATGCTCATTATTCCTTTTGGTTGCTTTCAACCCTCCGGCACATTTTGAATTATCTGGCAAGGTCACCGATGAAAAGGGTGCACCAATACCGGGTGCTTCTATTTTAATTAAAGGTACCTCCACAGGAACCACCACGTTCAAAGACGGCACTTTCAAATTAACCGTAAATAGCAATAAAGCAACGTTGATTTTTTCATCTGTTGGATACAATGTTTTAGAGATGGAAGTATCACCCAAAAATATTTCGGTAACCATTGCTTTAACAGAAAACAAAAATAAATTAAGTGAAGTTGTAGTAAGAAGCTTGGGGGTTTCAAAACAACGGAAAAGGTTAACGAATGCGCCCTATCCCAGCAAGTCTATTAGCAACGGTTTTTATAATAAAAGTTTAGAAGGAAAAGTAGCCGGTGTAACAATTAATGGGACTAACGGAGCACCAGGAAGCTCAACCGATGTTAACAGAAGAGATAAATATGTAATTAAAGATGACGATGGCTTAAGCCGGGAGGGTTATGATGCCATTACAGAAAATAGATTTTTAAAAGTAAGGGATAACCCTCTTTCTACTTTTTCAATTGATGTAGATGCAGCTTCCTATAGCAATGTAAGAAGAATGTTAACTGATGGCCAGTTGCCGCCAGCAGGTGCCGTTCGGATTGAGGAAATGATCAACTATTTTAAATACGATTATCCTCAACCGCAAAATGAGCAACCGTTTTCGATCAATACTGAAATAGCCGATTGCCCCTGGAACAATAACCACAAGCTTGTATTAATTGGCTTGCAGGGAAAACAAATAGAAATGGAAAAATTGCCTGCCAGCAATATCGTTTTCCTGATAGATGTATCAGGCTCCATGGAAGACGAAAATAAACTACCCCTTGTAAAACAATCGATCAACTTATTAGTGGATCAGTTGCGGGAGGAAGACAAAATCTCGATAGTAGTTTATGCAGGTAATGCAGGGCTTGTTTTACCTGCTACTAGCGGTGATGAAAAAATCAAAATAAAGTCCGCCCTCGAAGAATTGGAAGCTGGTGGTTCAACAGCAGGTGGAGAAGGGATACAATTAGCATATAAAATTGCCAATCAAAATTTTATTAAAGAAGGCAATAACCGCATAATACTTTGTACCGATGGGGATTTTAATATTGGTGTTAGTAGCGATGATGGATTAGAACGCATGATCGAAAAAGAGCGAAAAAGTGGAGTGTTTTTAACAGTACTGGGATATGGAATGGGCAACTATCAGGATGCAAAGATGCAAAAACTTGCGGATAAAGGAAACGGTAACCATGCTTATATAGATAATCTAAAAGAGGCCAAAAAGGTGCTGGTTAGTGAATTCGGTGGAACGCTTTTTATGATCGCCAAGGACGTAAAATTACAAATCGAATTTAATCCAACTAACGTACAAGGTTATAGGTTGATAGGATACGAAAATCGAATGCTTAATAAAGAAGATTTTAATAACGATAAGAAAGACGCCGGAGAATTAGGAAGCGGTCATACCGTAACTGCCTTATATGAAGTTATACCAGCGGGTATCCAAAGCAAATTCATGGAAAAAGTTGATCCGCTAAAATATCAACTACAAAATAAACTATTAGCGACTGCCGGAAGTGAACTGATGACGATTAAATTTCGTTATAAAAAACCAGATGCCGATAAGAGCCAATTGATAGAACATACAGTAACCAATAACCCTATTTTATTTGTAAATACTTCCACCAATTTTCGTTTTGCAGCAGCAGTAGCGCAGTTTGGGATGTTATTGAGAGATTCTGAATTTAAACAAAGTTCCACTTTTGAAAATACCTGGAAAATGGCGCAGGGCGCCATAGGAAAGGATAAGGAAGGTTACCGTGCCGAATTTTTGGACCTTATCAAAAATGCCCAGGCGCTTGCGGTTGCAAAAAATGAAACTATAAAAGACCGTACGCCTAAACAATAATCAACCGTTTCTAAAATAATCATTGTGCAAAACAAGATTCGTTTACAGGTTGCTGAACCTTGTCATGAAAACTGGAATCAAATGACAACTGCTGATCAGGGACGATTTTGCCAATCTTGCCAGAAAACAGTTACCGATTTTTCAATGATGAATGATAAAGAAATACTTCATTATCTATCTAATAAAGGCGCCGATACCTGTGGCCGGTTTACCAACAATCAGTTAAACAGAACATTGGTTAGCGATTATAAAAAGAAATATTCATGGTCGTACGTATGGAATATCGTTTTGGCAACTTTTCTTACCACCAGTGCCGTAAATGCACAAACGAAACCTGCAGCTCCTAAAAAAACAACGGTAAGTAAAAAAAAGGCGATACCCAAACAAGAATATCTATTGGGGGCCGTAGCAATTGTTAATACACAACAAAATAATAGAATCAATGGGGTGGTGATTGATAGCAAAACTAATGAGCCAATTCCGTTTGCGAGTATTTTTATAAAAGAAATCAACAGTGGAATAGCTGCAGATAGCAATGGAAAATTTTCATTGAATACCATAATTGATTCAACAGAAATAACAATTACGGTAAGCGCTATTGGTTATACTGAACAGGAATACCGGGTAAACAATAAGGGTAATACCGTTAATTTTTATCTCGATCCAAAGGTGCAACTACTGGGAGAAGTTGAAGTAATAGCTACTCCACCCCCAATTCGGAAAGAATTACTGGAATGTACTTCTGTAACGGTTGGGTTAATGGTAACAACAAAAGAAATTAGTATTTCAGAAAAAATAAAAAGACAGGTAGTTGACTTTACTCCTGTAATCTTCAAGAAAAAAGAAGTACAAATTTATCCTAATCCGGTAGTAGCTGGTTCTATTGTAATGGTGAGTTTATCTGTATATGAACCCGGCAACTATTCATTGGAATTATTAAATGAAGACGGGCATATTGTTTACCGCGAACAAATTACGATGCAATCAAAAGCACAATCACTCCCCATTCCTACGAATATATCTTGGAGTAAAGGAATTTATTGGGTAAGAGTAAGTGGAAACAATTCAAAAAAGATTTATACCGCTAAGCTGGCCATACAATAATTAGTGAATAGTGTTTAAAACAACTAACCGCAGTACACAGAGTTGTTTACACAAAGATTTCTTAGTGAACTTTGTAATGTATTTTCTTTAAGGTCTTTGCGTTTGTTTTCTTAACACAGAGTACACAGAGTTGTTTACACAGAGATTTCTTAGTGAACTTTGTGACGTATTTTCTTTGAGGTCTTTGTGTTTGTTTTCTTAACACAGAGGCACGGAGAGCGCTGAGTTTTTTTATTGATTCTTTAATCGCTTTGTGAACGTTGCGATCCTTCTCTCCTTTGC
Organism: Chitinophagaceae bacterium; assembly: GCA_046153465.1. GTDB lineage: Bacteria > Bacteroidota > Bacteroidia > Chitinophagales > Chitinophagaceae > Endoryza. The sequence continues at coordinate 2,062 of JBJXDV010000342.1, read as the reverse complement.
GTCTGGCTTCTCTTTTGTCTCTTTTCCCTTTTATCTCTTTTCCCTTTAATCTCTTTTCTCTTTTAATCTCTTTTCTTTACTTTTAGTAAAAGACCATTCATGAAAACGGTAAAAGTAAAGTATACAGAATTGCGCCCCGAAGAATTTAGGGAACGAATGAAACAAAAACCGGTAGCCTATTTACCCTTAGGCACGCTCGAATGGCACGGGGAGCATTTACCACTTGGTGCCGACGCAATTCAAAGTGAGGCATTAATGATTTACTGCGCCCAGCAATTTGGAGGCATTGTATTGCCACCATTATTCTTAGGACCTGATAGACGTATGGACCTCGAAGACGGCTCTTACCTCATTGGAATGGATTATGCAAAATCTACCAGTCCGCCACAACCGCTCACAGGCAGCTGCTATTGGGTAAGCTATGATTTCTTTAAAGTATTACTGGAAAATATCCTCGAACAATTAAAAAGAGCAGGTTTCAAAGCAGTATTTGCAGATGGTCATGGACCATCGAGAAGAACCTGGACGGAAATGATTCCTCATTGGCAGGAAAAATTCGGAATGAACTTAATCGGAATAACAGAAGAAATGAAGGCAACATGGAATTACATGAATGATCATGCCGCAAAAAATGAAACATCTATTACAATGTATGTAAGTCCTGCACTTGTTGATTTAACAGTATTTTCAAAGGGAGAAGAATCACCTTTAATCGGAATAAATGGACACCATCCCTATACCGCATCAGTAGCCGAAGGGGAAAAGGCTTTTAACCATGCTGCACAGCAGATCGGTAAACTAATAGCATCCATTTAGAAAAAAACACCTTACCTAACAGTTTTTCCGCTGTCAGCTAGCTTTAAGAATCCTTGTATTTTTTTCAGCCCATTTCTTCAGCATTACTACAATCTCTTCAGGCTTTACCGGTTTACTTATATAATCATTCATTCCTGCCTCAATACAATCATCGCGGTCTCCCTGCATGGCATTCGCTGTCATCGCAATAATCACGGGCTGCGCATAGGATTGCTGCCGAATGAAAGCAGTTGCCTCTAATCCATCCAGCTCGGGCATCTGAACATCCATCAAAATAATATCATAACCATATTCCTTCATTTTATCAACGGCTTCCTGTCCATTTTCTGCTAAACTTGGATTGTACCCAAGTTTGGTCAATACAATTAACGCCAATTGCTGATTTACCGGATTATCCTCTGCAATAAGAATATTTAACGGGTACTGCTCAGCGAAATTACCGGGCAACTGCACTGAATCGCCTTTTTGTTCTGTTTTAGCAGAAATTTCCTGACGGAAATTGTTCAGAATATAAGTACAAAGTATATTTTGCTTAACAGGCTTTGAAAGCACCGCATTGAAAAGATGCGCATTATTTTTTCCTACTTCATTACCTACCGAACTAAGCAGTATTATGGGAAGTGAAGGATGAATTTTTTTTATTTTTTCTGCAAGCTCAATCCCATCCATTTCAGGCATATGCATATCTGAAATAACCAGGTCAAAGGCAGACTGATTCTCGATCAATTGGATCGCTTCAGCACCCGAACTTGCCAATAACGGTATCATTTTCCAATGTTCTAATTGCACCCGAAGAATGGTTCTGTTTGTAAAATTATCATCTACTATTAATACTCGCTTTCCCTCCAGGCTATTCATACTGCCAAGAATATATTTTTGTGCTGCTTTGGTTCCTGCTTTTGTTCGGATCGTAAAGGTGAATACAGAGCCCTTACCTGTTTCACTCGAAACTTTTATAGAACCACCCATTAAACCAATTAATTTTTCGGAGATAACTAAACCAAGACCAGTACCTCCGTATTTTCGGGTTGTAGATGAATCTACCTGGGAGAAGGCTTTAAATAAACGTTCCAGTTTTTCCGGAGGAATACCTATTCCCGTATCTCTTACTTCAAAACATAATTCGGTTGCACCATTCCGTTTTGTATGAGTTTGATATACTTTTACAAATACTTCACCCTGATGAGTGAATTTAATAGCGTTGCTAACCAGGTTTATTAATACCTGGCGGAGCCTTACGCTGTCG
>JBJXDV010000341.1:0-10544 GCA_046153465.1 Chitinophagaceae bacterium | reverse complement strand
TGCAATCGAATTGATGATATCTAATTCATCTTTGGTGAAGGATATAGCCAATGCGCCAGCATTTTCTTCCAGGTATTTAATGCGTTTAGTGCCTGGAATGGGGAATATATGATCGCCTTGGGCAAGTACCCAGGCTAACGCAAGTTGAGAGGTTGTACAACCTTTTTGTATTGCGAATTTTTCCAATTGTTCTACAAGTTGTAAATTCTTTTCAAAATTATCTCCCTGGAAGCGCGGCGACATTCGCCGGTAATCATCTGCGGCGAAGTCTTCAAATTTTTTTAACTGACCCGTTAAGAAACCCCGGCCAAGCGGACTATACGCAACAAAAGCAATCCCTAATTCTTTGCAAGTTTGCAGAATATCATCTTCGGGATCACGGCTCCATAAAGAATATTCGGTTTGAATGGCCGTAATAGGATGGATGGCATGAGCTTTTCGTATAGTGGTAGAGGATACTTCTGATAAACCAATACCTCGAATCTTTCCTTCTTTCACGAGTTGAGCCATGGCGCCAACGGTGACTTCAATAGGAGTAGCCGGATCTACCCGATGTAAATAAAATAAATCAATGGTGTCAATCTCTAATCTCTTTAGACTGGCTTCACAGCATGTATGTACATAGGCAGGTGTGCCATTTAATCCTCTTAGCATCGGGTTTTGAGGGTTACGCACAATACCAAATTTTGTAGCCAGTGTAATTTTTTTCCGTATACCCTTTAATGCTTTACTAAGTAAAATTTCGTTTGTATGCGGACCATAGGCATCGGCAGTATCCCAAAACGTTATACCTAATTCTACCGCGCGATGTAATGTTTCTAAACTTTCTTTTTCATCTGTAGCTCCATAAAATTCACTCATGCCCATGCAACCTAATCCCAATGCTGACGCAACGATTCCTTGAGAGCCTAATGGTTTTGAGCGCATAGAATATTTTTTTATCAGTTAGTAAAAGGTAAAGTTAGCAAAAATGAGTACTAAAGGAGATGAAAAAATCGATGCACCAATTTCTGCAAAGCATGAATAACAAAATTTCCCCGGCGGGCGTCCCCACCAGCCGGAATGCCGGTGATAAAAATAAAATCAATTAAAAACGTTCCATGTAATGGGTAAGAATATTAAACTCATCAAATCCAGTTTGATAATAATTTGCAGAAGAATATTTGTAAAGAATTGAATCAGTTACCAGTCTCCAATGATCCTGCAATGGGTTGTTATGAATATAATTTAGTATTTGTATGGCGGCATTGCTCCCAACTATTTCAATAGCGAGCGGATCTCTTTGCCAAAATTGATAATTTCTATCTATAACACGATGTTCAAAACGGCTAAGCTTTGCAGAACCTGTTATTCTTAGTTGCTCCGGAAATTTATGAGCAGTAAATTTTTCAAAACTATTTTTAGGATACTCTTTGCCATTCATCTTTAATTGTTCCCAAATAAAATGCACATGATTATCCATAATTGTAAATCCATAAACGGCAATCAGGTTTCTTTTGCAGAGCCACTGTAGACTCTGAACAATTATTTGTTTATAACTATCTTCTTTTAATAAATGATTCCAACTGTTGATGGTGCTTGTCCAGAAATAAGGAGTTTCAAGCTCCATAAAAGATTTTCTTTTTTCTTGCGGACTATCTTTTTTATTCATGTGCTCAAAATAGCACCGGCAATTATTTTCTGAAACGTGAAAACCTGATTTTTTTGATGTAAATATTGAAAATTGATGGTGATTTTCGGGTTAAAAAATTACCCCGGCTGGTGTCCCCACCAGCCGGAATAAAATCACAACACACCAGCCGGAATAAAATCACAACACACCAGCCGGAATAATCATCATCATTTATTACACTATTAAAAAATTATCACTTTTCTACTTCCACAATTACTTCCACTTCTACCGCAATATTATTTGGTAAGCTAACCATACCTACAGCGCTGCGGGCGTGTTTTCCTTTTTCACCAAAAATTTCTACCATCAAATCACTATATCCATTTATAACTTTGGGCTGATCGGTAAACGTTCCTTCGCAATTGACCATGCCCAATACTTTCACGATTCGTTTTACTTTATTCAAACTTCCCAATTCTGCCTTCAATACGGAAAGATGTTGTATAGCTGTTGAACGGGCGGCTGCATATCCTTGTTCAATCGTTAGATCCTTTCCCACTTTACCAGTAATATCCGTTGTTCCATCAGCTTGTTTAGGTCCTTTGCCAGATAGATAAATTAAATTACCCACCCTTACAGCGTTTACATAATTCGCAACAGGTTTGGAAGGTGTTGATAAAACAATTCCTTTTTCGATAATTCTTTGTTCGGGAGTTTGGGCAACAATTAGTCCATTGATGGTACAAATTGCAAATACGAGCAAGATAATTTTTTTCATAACTTATATTTTTACGAGGTTATAAATAATTGCTGCGAGTAACCCACCGGCAATTGGCCCAACGACAGGAATCCATGAATACGCCCAATTACTATCGCGTTTTTTTGAGATCGGTAAAATAAAATGAGCAATACGCGGGCCAAGGTCCCTTGCCGGGTTAATGGCATATCCGGTTGGCCCTCCCAGTGATACTCCTATTCCTAACACTAATAAAGCAACAGGTAATGCATCGAGGGCTCCCAATTTTATTTCTGCTTTCGACATTAATAATGCCCCTATCACCAATACAAATGTACCTACGATCTCAGTAAATAAATTATCGAAAGTACTTGGTATGGCTGGTGAGTTACAGAATACCGCAAGCTTGGCATCACCATCCGGTGTTTGTTCAAAATGCTGGCGGTACGATAGCCAAACGATGATGGCACCTAAAATAGCACCTGCAAATTGCGCAAGTATATATATACCTGCTTCGGCCCATTCCATATTCCCTAAATAAACCATTGCAATGGTAACAGCAGGATTTAAATGCCCTTTGCCACCCAAATGTACAGAAGCAAATACTCCTACAAATACAGGAATGGCCCAACCAAAGGCAATTACAATAAGACCGCTGTTATTTCCTTTTGTTTTCTTGAGCAAGGCATTGGCAACGACACCATCACCCAAAATTATTAATAACATCGTTCCAATAAATTCTGCAATAAATGAAGACAACATAAGCAATTGTTTTAGTGTTTATGGTAAATAGGTCTGAGCTGTTTTAGTAAAGGATATTACTTGTTCGTTGATCCATTCCTGTCCAACCTTCATTTCTTTTGCCATTAAGGAAGCAACCAGTAACGCTGCTTCTATACTTGCTTTTGTATCTAGCAATAAAGCTCTTGTTCGCCTGCTTAGGGCATCTTCCACCGTCATACAAGATTCGTTACGCACGGCCCAAATAACTTCTGCTTTCGTATAGGGTAATTGTGGATGTATGGTACTTGCAAGCGCCGGATCTTCAGCAATCAATTGATCGATGAGAACTTTATCTGTTCCATAATAATAACCAGGCGATGTAAAATCAGCGGTGGCCATATTTCCATGAATGGATAAATCTTCGGTTACACATTCCTTATAGGCCAGGCTTGCCTGAATGGCAGCAGTATTGATAACGTCTTCTGCCATTTTTCGGTAGGTGGTCCATTTACCCCCTACAATACTTATTAATCCTGCATCAGAAATAATTACAGAATGATCTCTTGATATTTCAGCCGTTTTTTTAGCACTGCTTTTTACAAGGGGTCTTAATCCGGCAAAAATACTTCTTACATCCTTTCTTGTAGGGTCTTTTGTAAGATACCGTGCAGCATGTTGCAATATAAAATCAATTTCTTCCTGTTGAGCTACTGGCTCATCTGTTATGGCTTCAACCGGAGTATCGGTAGTACCAATAATAATTTTGTTATGCCAGGGAACGGCGAACAATACGCGCCCATCATCTGTATGGGGAATCATTATTGCAGCATCTCCTGGTAAAAATTCTTTATCCAATACAACATGAATTCCCTGGCTGGGGGATATGCTCGTGGGTTTTTGCGGATCATCCAATTGTTGTATACTATCCGAAAAAACACCCGTAGCATTGATAATTACTTTCCCTGATATATAATATTTTTTTCCATTTATACTATCAGTTGCCTGAACGCCTGTAATTTTCCCCGAGGTTTTTAATAATCCCGAAACGGAGAAATAATTTAAAACAACTGCTTTTTGTTCAACAGCAGTTTGTGCCAGATTAATAGCAAGGCGACTGTCATCAAATTGCCCATCGTGGTACATTACTCCGCCCCGTAGCCCTTCCGGGTCAAGCGTGGGCGCCAGTTGCAAAACTTCTTCGGTTGATAACCACTGTGAGTTTCCCAAGCCAAGGCTCCCGCTCATCCAATCATATACTTTTAATCCCAAGCCATAAAAAGGTCCTTCCCACCATTTATAGTTCGGAACAATAAAGGATTGATTTTTTACCAGGTGTGCCGCATTTTTTTTCAGTATTCCTCTTTCCTTTAAGGCTTCCATTACTAATTTAATATTGCCCTGCTGCAAATAGCGAACACCTCCATGTACTAATTTGGTCGAGCGGGAAGAAGTACCTTTTGCAAAATCGTGTTTTTCTAACAATAAGGTTGAGTATCCCCGTGAGGCCGCATCAACGGCAGCTCCCAAACCGGTGGCACCTCCGCCGATGATGATGATGTCAAAAATTTTTTGAGATTCGAGTTGTTGTATTTGGGATGTTCTGTTCATTGTAGTTTATGGTGAAATATCAATAGCTAATGGGGTGCCTTCAGGTTTTATTATGTTTCTATTTTCGATTTACTCTATTCGTTACAATATGGAATATGCTTATTTATAATGGTAGCCCCTGTTGAATAATGATACTATGTAAAAGAGTGCGACGCAACCAAAGCAACATAGTATTACTGCAGCCGGGAAACAATAAATCATAACCTTCTAAAAAGCTTCAACTACTTATCATCTGCCCAGGCAATACTTGCTTTAATAGCTCTTTGCCATCCTTTCAAATACTGTTGTACTTTTTCTTTTGGCATTGTCGGGCTAAATCGCGCATCTGCCTGCCATTGTTTTTGTAAATCGTCTACACTATCCCAATATCCTACGGCTAGTCCTGCCAGGTAGGCTGCACCTAACGCCGTTGTTTCAAATACTTTTGGACGAACAACCGGTGTTTGTAAAAGATCGCTTTGAAACTGCATCAGCATATTATTAATAGTGGCGCCACCATCTACTCTTAATTCTTTTATGGAAATTCCGGAATCGGATTCCATCGCTTTTAGAACATCTGTGGTTTGATAGGCAATACTTTCCAATGCTGCTTTTGCAATATGTGCTTTGGTTGTACCTCTTGTTATGCCAAATAAAGCACCCCGTGCATGTTGGTTCCAATATGGCGCACCCAACCCTGCAAATGCAGGAACTACATAAACTCCATCGGCATCGGATACTTCTGCTGCAAGGGCTTCAATTTCTGATGAATTACGAATAATATGTAAACCATCGCGCAACCATTGTACTACCGCTCCACCAATAAACACACTTCCTTCTAACGCATACGTAACGTTATTGCCAATTTTCCATGCAACTGTTGTTAGTAAATTATTTTTAGAAGGAATTGGTTGATTGCCGGTATTCATCAACATAAAGCAACCGGTTCCATAAGTATTCTTTACCATACCTGGTTGAGTACATAACTGCCCGAACAATGCCGACTGCTGATCACCAGCCATTCCTGCAATAGGAATGTTAGCATGTTTAATGACTGCTTCTGTGTTACCATATATACAACTGGATGGTTTAACGGTTGGTAAAACTGACGCAGGGATGTTGAATAACTTTAATAAATCATCATCCCACTCGCAGGTATGAATATTCAATAACATTGTTCGTGAGGCGTTGGATACATCTGTAACATGTATTTTACCACCCGATAATTTCCAGGTGAGCCAACTGTCAACCGTTCCAAATGCCAATTGCCCTTTTGCGGCTTTTTCTCTGGCACCTGTAACCGAATCTAATATCCATTTTAATTTGGTAGCAGAAAAGTATGCATCAATGATGAGCCCTGTTTTTTGCTGTATCATTGAAACATTTCCGGCCGATTTTAATGAATCACAATAATCGGCGGTTCTTCGATCCTGCCAAACAATTGCATTGTAGATTGGTTTACCTGTTGTGCGATCCCACACAATGGTTGTTTCGCGCTGATTGGTAATACCAATTGCAGCAACCTGGTTCGTTTGCAGGTTCCCCTTCGCCATTACTTCAGCCATTACACCGAATTGGGATGACCAAATTTCTTCTGCATCATGTTCAACCCATGCAGGGTGTGGATAGATCTGTTTAAATTCTTTTTGTGCCACAGATACAATTTCTCCTGAACGATTGAAAAGAATAGCCCTGGAACTGGTAGTTCCCTGGTCGAGGGCAAGAATAAATTTTTCCGACATGCAAAAAGTTTTGGGAAGAAAAGGTAATGAAATTATCGGGAGCAGGAACAGATTAAGTTTTAAAAGTTTTAGATGAAAAACGAATCATCAATGAAGAGAATGGTATTAACCGGAAGCTGCCAGCGATAAAACCCGTTAAAACGCTAATCGAAAGCTGAAGAAAACACCAAAACGTCTGACCTGTTCGGGTGGAAGTGGTTGAGGTAATATGCGCCAGATAAAATCTACGCGAAAAACTTTAAAAATATTATCGATACCGGTACCTACTTCCATATAAGTTCTTCCGTCAAGCGATTCAAATTTGTAATTGGATGTGGCGGGCATATTAAATGCTCTGTTGGCATCACTTAAACTGCCCCATAATAATTTAGTATTCCAGAATTGGCGGAATTTTAGCTTACGGGTAAGCGGAATAAAACGAAATATTCCATTACCAATATTATGTTCAAAATTAATGCCTGCATATCGGTCGTGCAGGTATTCAAACCGGTTCATCAGGTTAAATGCATATTTATTATAATAGTAAATTTCATTACCTGGTGCCACATCAAGCAATACAAAAGGAAGCGTTCCAAAAGTTTTTCCACCAAATACATTGTAATAGATACTTCCATAAGGTGGTATTTTAATGTAATCCGAAATGCTTAAGGAAGCTTTAGTGTAGTCATAACTGCTATTCATAATGCCAGATAAACCTTTTGTAATTCTTAGCTCTGTAATAGGATAGGGGCTGCCAATACTACTTCTGTAGAATGTACTTTCCAGAAATTTTTCAAGATAGGCAAATCGAAACTTTACCGATGTTTCAAACGTATTCAGTGGTTCACCGGCACTTCCTTTAAAAATATCAATACTGGGCAAATTACGAACGGGTTCAAAACGTTTTCTTGCGCCACCCAATGTTACTGAAAGGCCATTGTGCCACTCATGAAAAAATTCGAGTTTTTCTTCTTCTAAAAAAAGAAATTTAATAGGAACAGAATTTTTCCGGATGGCTAACGCAAAAATATTATCCTGACTAATTTCATCATAATAGGTTTGAGCTCGGTCAAAATCCCTTGTATAGGAAGCAAAAATAGTATTGCGTGGGTTTTTATTAATCAGCCATAGTGCATCGGCTCTTCCTTTCCATTTTTTATCGCCAAAGCCATAAGCCGCATATCCGTGCAGGATTAATTTTTTGTTGAAACGTTTATTGGTACCAAAATCAAAACGAAGCCGAAGTCCTTCTTCTACATTTCCGGTAATCCAGTTTTGCCAGGGACCAATTTGAAAGTTTCCGATGTTCAGGTAGCCCGTGGCTAGAAAATCAATAATACGCGTAGTACGTTTAAAAGCTGGAAGATTTAAAAGCGTATCGATTGTTTTATAAATAGCCTGTTCATTTCTATTAAGCGGCTCGTGGCGCGAAATCATCCAAAATGTATCGCTCGCTGTTTTGGACGAATTGGGTATTACGGTTTCTTCTATCAATTTATTTTTCGTGAGCTCTTTTATAACCGATGAATCATTTACAACGATATTGCGGTAGGTACTGGTTTTATGACCTATTAATGATATCGCCTTTTCACCGGTAAGGGAAAGATCAACAACAAATTTATCCCTTGAAAGAAACCAGGTACTGTCGTTCACCATTCTAAATTCCTGTATCAAACTCAGCTTGTCCACAAAATTTATATTGGCTTCTTTTGATAAGCGTAGGTTCATTTTCTGAACGGCCCAGGTAGTATCGTGAACCCAGCAATCGCCTTCAAAAGTATTTTCCCCTTTTCGTTTAGGCGTAAACGACATATGAATTAGCCGGTGATTATTTACGAACTGTGAATCCAATACTTTATAACGATAATAATTATCGCCGTTATCACTGATCGGACTCACAAACTGTTTATCAAAAACAGGAATAAAATTGCTGTAAAAATTAATATTCTGTTCCATGCCTCCTAAAAACTGGATGGCACTTTCATTACTTACCCCAATGGTTTTAGACCCTTTAAATACTTCGCGCCTGCGTCTGGGAGATTGCTGGTAATAATAATCTGAAATGGCTTCGGTGAGGTATACCGGTAAAAAGGGAGAACCTTCTTCGGTGGTATCAATATTATTCAATACAAAATTGAATTGCTTAATTACCGGAAGTTTGGACCATTTTTCTTTTTTAATATTTTTTATATCTAATTCAAGTTTGTTATACAATTCGTACGAGAAATTACTGAAGCGGTAGCGGTCGTTCAACGGCTTTTTCTTTACCATGCGCTTCCACATCAGCAACCCCCGGTCAATTTTTCTTTTGACAATAACGTCACTGGCAAACTTTCCTCTTTCCAATAAAATATTAATGTCTATTGCATCACCTTTTATTTTTGAATAAAAAGAACTATCAAGTGGAAGGATAAAATCGGCATATCCGACATAAGTAATTTCAAGGGTGTCTTTGGGCCATTCTGTAAAACGGAAAATAAAATGCCCGGCTGAGTCGCTTAATCGACCCCCTGCTGAAGTTTTAAAACGCATGGATGCAAAGGGGATAAGTTCATCGCTGTGTGAGTCTTTAATAGTACCCTTAATTATTTTTTGCTGCGAATAAGCGGGCAGTGCCAACACCAACCAAAGTAATAAGGAGCCAACGATAATATGGCGGGTATTCACAGATCCAATCATAGTCAAAAATACGAACAGACGAGTGAAAAGGTTTCTTAAAATTATACTGATGGTAAAATAACCTAAAAAAATTTGGAATTGTCAAAAAGATAGACATACTTTGCAATACAAAGTGCTTTTTATGCAAGAAAAACAGCCACCGCTCGAAACCTTACAGGATATTAAAAGGATGATGGAAAAATCGTCACGATTTATTTCTTTAAGCGGATGGAGCGGCATTAGCGCTGGTGTATGCGCATTGATTGGAGCTGCTATCGCATTTAGTAAGATTATCGGCCATTCAATGAGAAGTGATAATTCAGTGAATCCGGCAACCGACTATATTCTTAGATTTGGCGAAACAAACCTTGTAAAAGAATTAGTATGGCTTGCCATTATAGTTTTTATCGCTGCATTTGCATCAGCCTTCTTTTTTACGTATTTGCGAAGTAAGAAAAATAATATGCCTATGTGGGATGTAGTTTCCCGTCGGCTATTGTGGAATCTTTTAATCCCTCTCTTAGCAGGAGGTGCCTGTTTATTACGCATGTTACAAATGGGATTCATTGGATTTATTGCACCCTGTTCATTGATATTTTATGGCCTTTCATTATTGAATGCAAGTAAATACACCCTTGGTGAAATACGTTACCTCGGTATTGGGCAATTAGTATTAGGAATAGTTAATTTGTGGATGATGGGATATGGATTATATTTTTGGGCAGTTGGTTTTGGCCTATTGCATATAGTTTACGGAATATTAATGTGGAGAAAGTACGAACGTTGAGTCAATAAATTAGCGGAATGAAAAACCCGATTGAAAATCTAAATAAAATTTTTGACAGCCGCATTCGCCTTGGGGTAATGAGTGTTTTGATGGTGAACGAAGAAATTAGTTTCAACGACTTAAAGCAAATGATGGATATAACAGATGGTAACCTTGCATCTCATATTGTTAACTTAGAGGAAAATGGATTTATTAAAGTTCACAAAGGATTTATTGGCCGAAAAACAAATACTACCTATTCAATTACCAAGGCTGGCGAGAAGGCTTTTAAAGAACATGTGGAAGCATTGGAAAATATGATTAAAGGGGTGAAGTAATTTTTTTTGTATAAGTACTTTGTATTTCAAAGTACTTTCAACAAGTGAAATGTTGATGATAAAACTATTGGCGTGATTTAATATGAAATCAAAAATTAATTTCGAAACAAATACCCTTGTGTAGTGGATATGATTGAAAATAAAATAGCACGAATAGGTACTCACGAAAAAAGAAGCCATAAAGTTTCGCTGCTTGAGATTCCCGAGCCTGTGCATACGTTGCTGGTGAATAGGCTATCGATAGAGCATGCTTACTCTGAAACCATGCGTCACTTGGCCGGCTGCCGGTTTTCGATTTCAAAAAAAATGGAGAACCGTGCAGTCGTTTTTTAAGCTTTTGTGATGGCTGTTATTTTTATAAATTTTAACTGTATGTAAAATAAACTATATGAGAACGGAACAT
>JBJXDV010000340.1:0-3326 GCA_046153465.1 Chitinophagaceae bacterium | reverse complement strand
AACTGAAGTTCGCTTACATAATTTCTCATTTCATTTTTAAAATGAAGAATAACAGGTGCAAGATTTCCTTTTAAAATATTTTTAATCTGCTGAAGATCGCTCACATAATCCTCCATTTTTTGTAACCCTTCGCAAGGGCCTTTACAATTACCCAGGTGGTACTCCAAACACACTTTGAATTTTTTCTTACTAATATTGCTTTCTGTTAAATTTAGTTTGCAAGTTCTTAATTGAATATTTGCTCTTACAAAATTGAGCAACTCTCTAACTTTCCCAACCGAGGTAAAAGGCCCGAGATATTCTGATCCATCATCAATTTTATTTCGGGTTAAAAAAACGCGGGGAAAGGGTTCTTTCTTTAAAACAATAAAGGGGAAAGACTTATCGTCTTTTAAATCAATATTAAACCTTGGTTGATGCTGCTTAATTAATGCGTTTTCCAGAAACAAGGCGTCTTGTTCAGAATTAACGATCGTAAATTCAATACGATTGATTCGCTTTACCAATTCGTGTGTCTTCCAGGAAGTAAAAGTTTTGGTAAAATACGAACTAACCCTCTTGCGTAAACTTTTTGCTTTTCCTACATAGAGCAGTTCATTGGCACTATCAAAATATTTATAAATACCTGGTTGTAGTGGTAAGGTAGGGGAGATATGTTGAAATTCTTCGCTTGTCATTACTAATCTGCATAATGCTGTGGGTCCCAAATAGCTTTTTGTATCCGGGTACTTGAGTAGCCTCCGGGGGCTTGTTTTATTGCAGCAATAACCAGGTATTGTTTTATTTTCCAGGTCATTTTATAGCTGATCGTAGTATCTCCCATTCGGGTTTCTTTTTCCATATAAATTCTGCTCACTTTATCATAAGACTTGCTGGGTGAAACGTAAACAATTACTTTTCGCAAAGAAGTGGTAGTAGTATCTGCCATATAAATGAAATTCAGCATTTGCGTGGTTTCATCCATCAATGAGGTTTCAGTAAACCGGTTATAAAAAATGGCTGAATCCAGATCGGGCAGGAGGAATTCATTGGCGAGATTTTTAAACGCTTCCGGTTGAATGAATAGGGAGTCGTGCTTATTTCCTCCTGTTGTCTTCAATAATATACCACCTGCAAAAGAATCAACCTGTTTAATATCTTCTTTAATAAAATCAGTGATAGGTAGATAAGATTTTTCCTGTTCGGAGTTAATTTCGGCATCCACCTTTTTCCCATTTTCATTTTTACAGGCATAACAGCCAACCATCAGCAACAGAATTATCAATTGATTTTTCATTCGATAAAATTAGGTATTTGGGCTCGGCTTGTAAAATTGAAAAAGCCGCAACAAATAATGTTAACGGCTTTTTTCTAATAAATTAATTATTTTATTTAACGGATAGCTTTACTAATACCAAATTTTATTCCGTATTCTGTAAGAAATTCTTTTACAGGATATTTATCATCATAAGATGACAACAACTGGTAACGTAATTGCGGACCTAACTGAAATTTAAAACCACCTGTTTTATAGGAAACAAAAGCCTCAGCACCTGTATTTACATTCCACCTGCGTACCAGAGAAGGTTCACGAGTATAATTTTTATAATCGGTTGTGATCAGGTAATTGTCGCGGTTGATTAAATAGGTCGGTTGAATAGTTCCTGCAACAGAAAACTGGAGTTTACCTCTTCCCAATACCAGTAATTCAATACCGATAGGGGCAGAAAGTTGGAAATATTCATTTTTAAGATCTTTGACTGAGTTGCCTCCAAAATTTCTCAACCGGGTATAGGTTGTAATGGAATCTGGATTTGTTCCGTAAAAATTATTTAATGCTATTGTGGCTCTATCGGTAGAATAAGAACTGTATGCCTGGATATTATATCGTGAATAATTGAATTGCAGGCCTGCTTTAAAAGTTAAGTTTTTATTCACTGCATATAATACCATAGAACCAAGTTCAAAACCTAATGCTGGTTTGTGATTTACTAACCTGTCTACATCGCCTTCGATATTAAAAGAAATGGGAATATTCTTTGCATCGTTGGTAATGCTTCCATTTTTACCGCCAGTAAGTTTTCGATAGTTCATGGTTGGCGATAAAGTGAACAGGTAACTAATTCTTTTTGATTTTGGTTTGCTGAATTCATAGAGCGCATTTTCCTGTAACCAATTGATTTTTTTATGGTCGTTTAACTCTTCATTATTTAGCGCAATGGCATTTTTTGTAGAACTGCCAGATAACTTGGTTTCTTCTATACCTTTAACGATAGCCCCAGATTCTGCGATCGATGGTGAAATATACTTATAAAAAGAACTGGCGGCAATGGGTACTGGAACTACAGATTTTTCTTCCTGATAACTGTCGTCGTTTTTAACAGGGGTAAAAAAAACATCCTGTCCAATTCCATTATCATTAATACCCTCTCCTGCATATAAGAGCTTTTCGGAATTTGACTGGCTAATCGACAATTCATTCATTTCAATCGCCGGCCCACGCTTATCATAATTATTTGATGACCCTGATATAACGGTATTGCTTCTTTTGGAAGTAAAGGGTAAAATAATCGACTGCCTTTCTGAAAGGCTTTTATCATCAATGGCGGATGAACTATTTTTTAAAGAAGAATTATTTTTTCTTGGAGGAGCAGATAGTTGATCAATTGAATAATAACTGATGCCGGCCATAAATAAAACAAAACTTAACAAATACCATCTTCTGGATGAATGAAGGGAATTATGAATACCTCTCCATACTTTACTGGAAGGATAAATTTTATATTGATCTGACTTCTGTTTTATCAGTTGTTCAAAATCAAAATCGTCATTATATAAACTTCGCTGCATTTTTAGTTAGTGTTTGTACGGTTTGTTTTCAAAGGTTTGGATACTATATAATATAATCTTCGTTACTGATTCGCTGCTATTTTAAACCAAGTCGTTTTTTCCTGGGGCTTTTGAATAATTCTTTTCTTCACCAATATCTCTTCCAGCATTTGCTTGGCCCTTGTATACTGCGATCGGGAAGTACTTTCTTCGATATCCAACATCTCCGCAATTTCTTTATGAGCATATCCTTCAATAGCATAGAGGTTTAATACTGTTCTATAACCCATAGGTAGCAGGCGAATACACTCTACAATTTGCTTTGCTTGCACGATCGAAGGAATCGACTCTTCTTTTACCTGGATGCTATTGGCATGAATAAGATCTACACTTTCATTAAAACGCTTGTTCTTCTTTAAATTATTAATACAAGTATGAACTACAATTCTTCGAACCCAACCTTCAAATGCACCCTGATTCCGAAACGTGTGTATTTGTGAAAACACCTTAATAAACCC
>JBJXDV010000339.1:0-3423 GCA_046153465.1 Chitinophagaceae bacterium | reverse complement strand
AATGCTCTTATATCATTAGGTAATAAAACTTATCTTGAAATTATTGCGCCCGACCCCGACGCTGCTAACCTCCAATCGGATTATACCTTTCTTAGAGAGTTTAAAAATCCTGAATTATTTTATTGGGCCGTACGCACGGAAAATATGGATATATTGTTAAAAAACCTTGAGGAAGCGGGGTATAAAAATTCGGGTATACATCCAGGTAGCAGGCAACGACAGGATGGAACTGTTTTAAAGTGGCGATCGTTATCTGTCGAAGCTGCTATTGCAAACGATGTTGTTCCTTTTTTTATTGAGTGGGATCAAAGTAGTAAACATCCTTCTGTTGATGCTCCAAAGGGATGTACTATTGAATCTTTTGAAATTAACTATTCCGAGCCCGACCAGCTAAAAAAATTTTTCAGGCAATTAAATATACAGGTATCGGTAAAAGGAGGAGCAAAAACTACGCTGCAGTTGAAAATAAAAACCCCTAAAGGAATTGTTCTGTTATAGAAAAAGGCAGGGGTTTTTATTAGAAAAAATCGGACAAATTACTTGCAGTTGTAAAATTCCAGGCAACTATCTCCATAGGCAGGTACTTTTATACGGATAAAAATATCCAAATCGGAATGAACTATTACTGAATTATAATTTTCTTAATTTCAAAAACTTTTTTATCGCCGGTAACTTTGATAAAGTAGGTTCCCTGGGGAATTGCAGCATTTAGCTGTACTGTTGTTGAAAAGGAGCCTTTTGGCCATTTTGCTGATTGAAGCGACTGACCATTGAATGTTAATAATTCAACGGTACCATTTGTAATGGTAGTTGTAGTTCTAATTCCAACCTGGTTATTTTGAATGATAGTTGGAAAAACAGTAACAGCCGCTGTTGATTTGGTAGAAATTGTTTGGATTACCGAATTCCGTAAAGTACCATCTTTATCAACCATCACTAAACGGTAATATACCACTCCCTCCGGAACCTCATTATCGAAATATTCGTAAGCGTAGGAAATATTGTTATTGTTATTTTTATTTTGAATTGATTGAATTGCAGTGAAGTCTTTTCCATTGATACTTCTCTGTAAAATAAAATGATCGAATTCAATAACGGCATCGGCTACCCACGACAAACGTACTTGCCCTGCTGATTGCAAACTAGCCGACCAATTTTTTAATGATAAAGGCAGCAAACCTGTACTTATAGAAAAACTAACCCTGCTTTCATTGCCAGTTATGAAATATTCCAATACAAAGTTATAATTACCTTTTAAATAAACTGAATAGTGGGTAGTATTATAGGGCTGATTTGTCCAATGATTGATAGCCCATGTGGTGCCACCATCTAAACTTAATCTGTAACCGCCGCTTGCACCAGCAGTAATCGAAAAAGTTCCGCCAGCAAAAGATTTTTTAAGAAGAAGACGTGCACTGAATTGTTTGGTGGAAATTGAACAACCATTTGTATTCATTGTGCCGTTTTGCGCTACAAAGGATTCGTCAAAAATACCACTTACACCACCTTTATTAATGAAGCCTTTATAGTTGGTAAGGTTTGTTTCCTGGTACACATATCCTATCCAAACATTATTGTTGCCGTAGGTTAGCTCGTCTCCCTGTGGAGTGCAATTTTGAGCAAATGAATAAGAGAATATACCCATCAATAAAAGCGCAGCAAAAAGTCTTTTTAGAAGGGTGGATAGTGTTTTACATTTCATAGAAACAGGCATTTTACGGACTCACTCCTTATTTACTATTTCAGTGCCAAAAACTAAGCGGTGGGATATCAATAGTTTGTATTGACGGTACCCTGAATAATATCCCAAAATGGGATTAGTTTTCCCGTGGATGAGTTCTAAAATGAGAACCATTCCTAAAGACTTTACGAAGCGAGCGGTTAGAATTTTCGCTTTGTTATGGTTTCATATTATCTTCTTAATATCTATTTATTGAACAATGAGTTTGTGAATTTCATTCATTCCTTTTTCATCTCTTATTCTAATCAGGTAGGTTGCTGGTACAATATTTTTACTAATTGTTATTGATTGCAAAAGAGACCCACTATTCAATTTAATAGTTTGAATAACTTGCCCTGCCATGGTTAGTATATCCACCGTGCCATTTTTGATTACTTTATCTGTTGTGATTTTAAACTCCTTATTATTTATAATAGTTGGATAAACCTTTAGGTTATTTCCTGGTTTCGGGGAAACAACCTGTACACTTGAATACCGGATGGAGCCATCTTTATCAACCATTGCTAGTCGGTAATAAACATTATCCGCAGCTGGCAATTGATTGTCGGTATACTCGTAGGTATAAGAAATATTAGTAGAATTGTTTTTACTTTTTACTTTTTTGATATCATTAAATGTGGTTCCATTGATACTTCTTTGGATAATAAAATGATCAAAATCAATTGCAGCATCAGCAACCCATGATAAGCGAGCTGTCGTGTTTGAATTTAAACTTGCTGACCAACTTTTTAGTGTTATCGGCAATACAAGAGTGGTAATGCTATAACTAAGCCGGTTATCGCCTGCGTTTTCATAAAATTCGAGCACCATATCATAAGTGCCATTCAGGTAAATGGAAATTGAAGTTGTAGTATACGCCTGATCGCTCCAGCGATTAATTGCCCAGGTAGCACCTCCATTAAAGCTTAATCGATAGCCATCATCGCCTCCTATAGTAATTAAATAAGTTCCTTCAGGAAAAGTTCTTCTGCTGCGAAAGCGGGCACTGAATTGTTGTGTAGTAATACTACAATTGCTGGTAGAAAAACTTCCGTTGGCAGTTCCAAAATTCTCATCAAAAATTCCATCTACACCTCCACGCGTGATAAATCCTTTATAATTATTAAAGTTTACTCCCTGGTATAAATAACCGTTCCAGGTATTTCCAATACCATATACTGTTGGATCTCCATTTCCAATACATGCAGCAATCATTGAAAAACTAACCCGGTTGCCGCCCGAACGTTCATAATATTCAACTACTAAATTATAGGTTCCATTCAAAGTAATCGTTGAGTTGCTGGTTTGGTAGCCATGATCAGACCATTGATTAATTAACCAAGTGACGCCTCCATCTATACTAAACCGGTAGCCATCATCACCTCCCACAGTAAAATCATAGCTTCCATTTGCAAATGCTTTGGTTAGTTTATAACGGACACTAAAATTTTCTGTAGTGGTTGGACAACCATTGGTATTATACTGAACGTTATTGCCCCCAAAGCTTTGGTCGAAATTAGGATTGGTACTATTACCTTCATTAACATATCCTCTATAGTTTGTAAAGTTGATACTTTGATAAACATATCCAATCCAAACGTTATTGGTACCGTAGGTAACTTGGTCACCCAGTGGGGTACAAGGCTGGGCTATAGAACAAATGGCTATACAAACCATGCAGGTTAGCATAACTATTTTCTTGA
>JBJXDV010000338.1:0-7149 GCA_046153465.1 Chitinophagaceae bacterium | reverse complement strand
TTTTTATCTTTCAGCTTTAACTGCATTTCCTGCAACGATTCGTAAATAAAACGCCAGTGCCTGACATCGCTGTCGTGATTAGCCATAACAGATGGTTCAAAAAAATACAGCATAAGTATTGGCAAGGCTTGCTGCTTTGCAGTATATAAAGGCTCATGGTCTATAAACCGCAAATCTCTTTTAAACCATACGATATTTACACTTTGTTTATCCAATATATTTTATTGCTTGGGATGTTATTGGCGCATCAGGTTTTGCATAACTCAATCTTTCCAATCGTTGGGTAGTATGATAGCTATCTAAACCAGTACAGGAAATAGTTCCGGCTTTCTCAATATCCAGGTATCCGTCTTCGCATAAACAATCACCAGGAAAATACAACTGGTTGATTTCTCCAATAACCATTGTAGTATTATTTATAGTAAGGTCAATATGATTTTTAAATTCTACCGCAAGTTGTATGGCACTTTCTTTTACAAAAGGAGCTTTAAAATCACTTTTATATTCGCTGACTAAGCCAGCCGCATCAAATTCAGAAATGCTTTTAGGATACCGAGCCGATGTTTGATGAGCTTGTTTATAAATATTTTCATTAATATGATTAATGGTATAACAGCCCGTTTCTAAAATATTAGACAGCGTGTGCCGCTCAACCGAATCAGGCCGCATTATAAAACAAATTAGCGGTGGGTTTGCACCAATATGAACAATAGAGCTGAAGATAGCCAGGTTGGCATTGCCCAATTTGTCGGCAGTACCAATAAGACAAACGCTTTTAAATCCACCAACGCTGTTAATTAGGTGTGCCCTTTTGCGTTGTTCCATTGCCATTAATCGGGTATAAGTTATTTGTATTTGCATTTTTTATTTCGATTGTGCTGAGTTATTACTTTTCTCCTGTACTTACTGCTGCAATATTTTATTTTATTCCAAGCTATTGCCCATTTTTTAGGCCAGTTAAAAAGCCTGTTGCAAACAATACAAATTTTGGCTGGCAAATTTTATTTTTTACAGTTTTTATTTTTTAACTGGCTATCAAACTGTTTAACAATTGTTCAGCACTGGTTAAATAAAGTTGCCATTCTATAAAAGGTATTTACCAGCATACCCAGACGTGAGTTTTTTAAAAAGAAACTACAGTGTAGATACGAGGTATACCCACGGCTTTCTTGGAAAGCCGTATGGTTTTGAAATAACCGGTGAAGAAAACAATTGTAGTTACCATACCATGTTAAACAGTAAGCAGGACGATATGTTGTAGAAAAACAGATTATTTTTAACTTTGTTGGTCCTGCGAATCAACCGTAAATTTCAACTGCCTTAAAATAGTATTATCAACTCCTTTATTCACCGATGGAATATCATGCCAATTCCCTTGGTTTGTCTTGTATAGCTTGTAGGTTTTACCAGCAGAATCGGTAATAAAATATTCATCCAAAATAGCGATAACAGCACCCAAAATATTAGTTAATTAAAAAGGTTGAACCGTATACGAATATTGCTTGTTTCGGGCTAAAATAAATTTATTTTCGGGAGTTGTTTCGGTAATCATCTTGCAGTGAAAATACTTCATTATTTCTTAATGAATGCAAACCCATATCACACAAAGTTTATGGTTATTTACTTTGCCTGAATCTTACTACCAGTTCACGAATTAAAATACCCGATAACATACCGATTGCAAAAATGCTCAAAAAATGAATGGGTCTTATATTTTCAGTACCGCTAATCCTTGTGAAATTTACGATGGATAAAAGTAGCAGAACAGCAACAAAAACAAGGGGCTTTTTTGCTCTCATAATAATTGTTTTGGGAAATATAGTTCACTTTAAAAGATTGGTAATACTAGCTCTTAGCAACATGTCTAAATAGTATCCAGGCAAACGGCAATACCGGTACAGATTTTATATCTCTTTTACTATGAATTTGCAAGAGTATAAAATATTCTCAACGAATAGATTTTACAAAGCATAATGTCCCGTGTCTTGCACATCGCAAGATGTACATACGCTATACGTTTGGGGTATTTTGCCCTTCACTCCGGGATCGTTTCTCCGCAATGGACAGCCTGATTGCCACTGCAAGAAATAATAAAGTTGCCACCACATTAGCCATGCAGGATTTTATCCAGTTGAAAAAGGATTATGGGAAAGAACAGGCAAACTGTTTCCATTAACCTTACCGATACTTCTATTAGCCATTCTAAGCTATTGGACAGTGCCATACCTGCTGCTAAAATTACTGCTCTTTCTTCCGGTAAGTTTGTAGGTATGGTTGCCGACGATCCATTGTAAAAAATAAAACTCATAATGTTTCATTCTGAAATTATTAACGACCATGATAAACTAAATACGGAAGTAAGCAATTACCGGTATATTCCTGCTGTATCAAACGTTACCCAACTGCAGGTGCTACCCACCAGACCGGGCGGGCGGGGATAATTACTAACAGGGGAAGATGGATAACAAGAGGTTGATTGGGGACGAAGTGGAGCGGTTGAAGGCAGAGAAAGAAAATTGATGCATTCACTACATCATCATTTTTATCAGTTCGGCTCTTTTACCGAATTATTGAATAGTTCGTACAATAATACGAATATCTTTAAAGTTCGTATATTTATACGAATTTTAATAAAGTTCGTATATTTATATTCAATCAATAAATCAATATGGCTATTCAGGCTGTACTTACCGGGGATATTGTAAACTCCACAAAGCTCACTGCTGCTAAAGAGACAAAACTTAGCAGTACACTTGTTGAGATGTTTGTAGATTATGATTCCAAATTTGAATTTTACAGGGGCGACAGCTTTCAGGCTTATGTAAAAAAACCTGAGAATGCTTTACGCCTTGCACTATTGAGCCGCTCAGCCGCTATCAGGCTTTTTAAAGAAGATAAATTAGTGTCGTCAGACATGCGCATAAGTATTGGTGTTGGAAATGTTAAAACTCCTGTACGGTCTTTAAAAACTGCTAAAGGCGAAGCATTCATTTTATCAGGTCGCAGGTTTGATGAGATAATAAAAAACCATCAAAGGCTTGCCATCAGTACTGATAATCCCCTTGCTAACGAAGGATTGCAGGTAATTGCTGATTATTTAAATGCCATTTTTGATGCAATGACAGGTAAGCAGGCCGAAGTAATATTTGAACTGTTGAAGGGGGAAATGCAAAAAGTAGTAGCTAAAAAATTTAAGAAAACTAAAAGCACTATTCATCAGCGGATAACAGCAGGCAGGTGGCCCGAAATTGAAAAACTTTTACAGCAGTACGAAAATATCATTAAGCAAATTGTATGACAGCAGCATTCATCTGGTTAACAAAACTTATTTTATCACATCTTATTACAGATTTTATTCTACAACCAAAAAGCTGGGTAGATGAACGTACTGCCAAACATTTTACGTCACCAAAATTATACCTGCACGGCTTTATTACTGCTGCATTTGCATTTATTATTACAGGCTTTCAATATTGGCTGGTAACAATTATCATTCTTATTACACATATACTTATTGATGGATGGAAATCGCATCAAAAACAAACCGCCACTTATTTTCTTGCCGACCAGTTGCTGCACCTGCTGGTAATAACCGGATGCTGGTATTTTATATTTTTTACATGGAATGATGTAACTACTGCATGGCAACAGATAAATCAAAACCTCAGCGTTTGGAAAACTATAACAGCATTCCTATTTATTACTGCTCCGGCAGGTATTTTAATTGGCCAGCTTACCAAACAATGGCGGGATAAATTGCCCGAAGCAGAAAATCTTGCCAATGCCGGAAAATGGATAGGCATTATAGAACGTATCATCATACTGATATTTGTTTTATATAGCGAATATTCAGCCATAGGATTGCTGGTAGCCGCCAAAGGCATTATCCGCTTTAATGAAAAAGACCGGCAGGAAATTAAAACGGAATATCTTGTTATTGGCACATTACTGAGTATTGGGCTGGCGATAGTAACAGGGTTGATTATTAAGTTTTAAGCAATCGGCTTAATAAGCGAATTCAATTCAAAGCAGTCTTCATGTCAAAAATTGGTAATAATTTCATCATCACTAAAAATTGATGTCGAATTGAATACCAGCGAACAGCTTTGGAATGGTTAAAGAAATTGACAGATACTGCTATTAAAAAATCTCAAAAAGATGGACGGATAACTTATTCTATTAATTATCGGTTGAAGGAGATGTTGATGGAGAATTAAATCTACCAGTACAATATTTCGAAATCACATGGACAACATTCGCAAAAGGAGAATAACAACAAGGCATTTACCAATTAAACCAAGGTTCATTGATTCTACAAGTGCAAAGCTGCAGAATGGCTCCGACTTATATATCCCATACAATAAAAACACATCTTGAAACCGAGGATAAAAATAAACTTATTCAAGCCATAGAAGATTGCAGGGAAGGTTTATGGATGACCCTACAGTAGAAGATGTAAACAATAAAATAAAAAAGTTAAATAAAGAAAATGACTTAAAGCTAAGTATTGAATTATCTCCGAAAAATGCTTTGGAGAACAGTCTGTTGTCATTTATTAAAGACATTCCCTTTCATTGGCAAGGGGCAACAAGCCATAATTGCTGTTTTTCTATGCACGAGGTAAAAAGGATTTCATATCTTCCATTTTCTATTTTTATAAAGAAAACTTATGATTGAGATAACACAAAAAATGATTCTTGCGGAACAGAAAGCAAAAGAGTTATTTGATACCATTGAACAACGGGGATTAATTATTTCGGGGAAGTCGGAAAAGCAACTCTGCGATGAAATTGTAAAAATTGCCAGGGAAGAATTTGGCGTAGAAAATCATTGGGGCAAAAAAATTGTAAGACCCGGTATTAATACCCTGCAGCCGTATGTTTCAGATCCACCAGATTTGGTAATACAAGAAGGTGATATATTATTTTTCGATTTTCATCCTGTTTTTGAAGGTTGGGAAGCTGACCTTGGAAGAACCTATGTTTTAGGCAACGACCCTCTAAAACAAAAAATAAAAAAAGAGGTAGAAGCCGCGTGGCATGAAGGAAATGATTGGTACTTTAAACAAACTATACTTACAGGCGCAGAGTTTTTTAATTATGCTACCAACCTGGCAAATCGGTATGGCTACGAATTTGGAAATGCGATTGCCGGACATATTATTGGTAAATTCCCACACGAACAACCCGATGACCCTAATGATTTATGTTTGGATGTACACCCCGACAATCACAACGATATACTCACTCCAGATAAACACGGCAATAAAAGACACTGGATTTTGGAGTTGCATTTTGTAGATAGAAAAAATAATATAGGTGCTTTCTTTGAGCAATTGTTGGTTAAAGCATAATACAACAAATACGGCAAATAAATCATCGTAAAAGTTACCGGTCTTTGCATGAATGCTATCGATGTATGTCTAAATACGATTCTAATAATTGCAGCGTAAAAGTTATTTGATTGTATTTAGTAATCCTTCTAGCTGACCAAGTGCAGTTGTAATGCCTTGTTCAAAGCCCATTTCCACTAATGTTTCTACCTCTTTTTCGCTTGAGTAATTCATTTTGAACTCAACCCTAGTACCGGTTTTAATTTCTGTAAATACGAAACTGCCTTTAGATGTTGGCAACGCAATGTTCATTACTCCCTCTTCATCACAAAAACCATCCTCGATTTCAATGCTTCTTAAGTAGTTGATAGCAAAATAATTCATTTTTCCCCAATGCTTTTCATTGGCAGGTCCTACCATTGCATACAACCAAAAACCACCTTCTCTAAAATCCATTGTTTTGGTTTCGGCGTGCCATGGGCTTGGCCCCCACCATTTGTCTAGCAATTCACGTTCAGTATATGCCCGCCATACATTTTTTATTGGCGCGTTAAATTCTGTTGATACAAGAATTGATTTTTCTTTTAGATTCTTAACGATGTGTGTTTTAATAGATGTTTCCATTGGTCTAAGAATTAAATTTATTTTTTTCCAAAAAATCTTTCAATGACGAATTGATAATATGATTCCAACCCGTTTCAAAATTGTGGAATGCAAAATCCGGAATGGTTGATGGGAAGGTTTCAATGCCGGAATGCGTTAGTATCAAACGTGTATTTTCATCTTCATCAAACAATTCAAATGTTAAATAAGAAATACCTTCATATCCAACATAACACCATGTATATGTTAATTTTTTTTCGGGAATAATTTCCGTTATTTCGCAATGATGCAGGTATTGGGTTCCACCTTCTTTACCACCCTTAAACTCAAACGTAAAACCTACTTCTGCTTTAAATTCGGCCAGGTCAAAATACCACTGCTTCATTAAATCTTTCTCGGTAAGAGCGCGCCAAACTTTTTTCCTGCCTGCATTAAAAATCCGTTCAATGGTAAAAGTTCTTCCCGGCATATTATTTATTTTTAATTGCCTGCCTGTCGGCAGACAAGGTTAATAACAGTTTGTCAAGTTGATTAAACCGCCCTTCCCAAATCAGGCGGAATTGTTCAAGCCATTTATCTATTTCTTTCATTTTTTTAGGGTTCAATTGATAATAGATTTCCCTGCCCGTTTGCACCTGTTTTACCAATTGGCATTCGGAAAGAATTTTTATATGCTTCGATACTGCTTGTCGACTACTATCAAAATGCTCTGCCAGTGCATTAGGTGTCATTGCTTGTGAAGCAATCAATATCAATATGGCTCTTCGTGTTGGGTCGGCTATAGCCTGAAATACATCTCGTCTCATAAAGTGCTATAGTTATTAAAGCAATCGTTCAGTTGCAAATATAAGCGCAACCAATTAATTGCTCAAATTTATTTTGATTGCTTTGAATTATTTTTTTTGCAACTACGTAATGCCGCAATGCTGTATCTGCAATATTTTCTTCTTTGCTTCATAGCGCCTTTGCGAGATTTTATTTGTGTTTTGCGACAGCCTCTTTTATTCTCTCCTACTATCTTTCTACCGATCAACTGTTTCAATAGAATACAAAATAACTAAAACATGTTTTTATCTTTGCTGATTTTTCTAGCTTTTTAAAACGCAATAGTATTACGAGTTATTAATGATGTTATGTTAGATAGACAAAAAACAGATAATTTTACTCGGTGAACCAACTATTACATAACCCCGTTTATCATGCGCTGCTCACCG
>JBJXDV010000337.1:0-9786 GCA_046153465.1 Chitinophagaceae bacterium | reverse complement strand
CGTCTTTATTAATTTTAACCATTCGGTTTAACCATTTGGTTAAACCAAAAATACCAATTTTTACCCTGGTCTTCCAAGTTTATTTTTATATGCTGCTGTTTTTTAGGGGTAAATGGCAAATATGAATGGAAGTCGGCAGCCTAAGTCAACGCAGTAATAAAAATGAAAAAGGAAAAGCGGGGATACTGGTTTTTCCTTTTTCGTTTTTAATACTATATTCTTCATTTCACCATCAACCTTCTACTCTGCCCAACTCTTTACATAATCCATATTCTCTATCTTCAGCGCCTGCTGATCGGCTTATCTGCCTCAATGGTCCGATCTCATTAATGCTGATTTTTTCTAACGCAGATTCTAGCGTAGCCACAAATATCCCCAAACAATTTCCCACAATACTGGTCTACTTGAGATTGCTATCGTACATTTGTTTTAACCTAAACAATCATGAAACAGATAGTATCCGTTCCTGCGCTTTTTCTTGCTTGTTGTTTTTCAGCGTTATTTTTTTCCTGCTCCAAGCAACAATCGTCCGACTGCCCAACCCCTTTAAATGTTCTTATTACTGCTAATGGCCCCATCATTGAGGGCTGGCCCTTACAACTGGAGGCCAATGACCAGAGCTTAACGCATCTATACAAATGGACCGGACCAAATGGTTGGAAAATGGAATTCATTATTTATTCCAGTGAGGCCTATTTACAATTTCGGGAGAATATGACCCTGGCCGATAAAGGGGAGTACAAACTAAAAATGATCAATAAACAAGGTTGTGTTGAATATGAAGGGAGTGTGATGGTGGACGTTATAAAAGCTCCCAACCCAACATGCACTATTGCAGCGAATACAAGTACGTCGTCAGTGGCGGGTGTGGGTGATTATAATTTCGTGTACCGCAACTTTGCCGCCAGCAGCGGCTTCTTCGATATTACGGGAAGAGAAACGGTTCCGGGTGATGTGATGCACTTTTCTTTCCTCGGAAATGTTGCTCCTTTGCCGGGAATTTATAAAACCAGCGGGTATTTCGCCACGGGGGCCGACAAAGTGGGTCTGTACATTGGCGCCAGTACCATGGATTTCGTGTCGAATCCGGACCAGACAGTTTATGTGAATAAAGTGAGTAATAAACTTCAAATTACTTTTTGCGCGCTGAAGTTCAACAACCCGACGAGTCCTTCCCGCCCTATTACCGTTTCTGCAAAAATTGTTGAACCCTAAGAAATAAAAAATGAAGAATGAAAAATTAAGAAGGGTCTGCATTTAATTGACCTTTACAAAATCAAGAACCAATTTTGATTTAACATTTTTAATTTTCATTCCCTATTCTGCCCACGACATTACATAGTCTTTATTCTCGATATCGAGCGCATGTTTAGTCAACATGAGCGGATGAAAGGTATCTACCATTACCGCCAGCTCTTTCGTTTCTTTTGCTCCAATACTTTTTTCAACGGCTCCCGGATGCGGTCCATGAGGAATACCTGCCGGATGAAGTGTCATCATTCCCCTGGTTACATTTTTTCTGCTCATAAAATCACCATCCACATAGTAAAGAAGTTCGTCGCTATCAATATTACTATGGTTATAGGGTGCTGGTATTGCGTCTGGATGATAATCATATAAACGAGGGCAAAAGGAGCATACCACAAAATTAGTTGCCTCAAACGTTTGATGTACGGGCGGTGGTTGATGAACCCGTCCCGTAATTGGTTCGAAATCGTGAATACTAAAAGCAAACGGGTAACAGTAACCGTCCCACCCGATCACATCAAAAGGATGTGTTCCGTAATGCAATCCATATAACATTCCTTTCTTTTTTGCTTTAATCAGGAAGTCGCCTGTTTCATCAAATGTTTTAAGATTTTGTGGTGTTCGTAAGTCCCGTTCACTGAAAGGTGCATGCTCCAGTAATTGACCGTATTTGCTTTGATACCGTTTGGGAAAGCGTATCGGGCTGAATGATTCTACTATAAATAAGCGGTTATTGCTATCGGTAAATTCTATTTGATAAATTGTACCACGTGGAATAACGAGGTAATCGCCATACCCAAAAGACAATTCACCGTATAGGGTTTTAAGTAACCCGCTTCCCTCATGAACAAAAATCAATTCATCTGCATCGGTGTTTTTATAAAAGTAATTTTTCATACTTTCCTGCGGAGCTGCTAAAACAATATGGCAATGGTTATTCACCAGCACCGCTACCCTGCTTTCTAAAAAATCATTTACAGGTTTAATGTTGAATCCCTCAAAGGATCTGTGCTTAAGCATTTTTTCCTCAGCAATAGTTGGTGCTACGCTGATTTGGGCCTCAGTTTTTATGATTTGAGTGGGTGGGTGACAATGATACAATAACGAATAATCATTGCTGAATCCTTCAGTCGAGAATAATTGCTCAGAATATAATGTACCATCTGGCTTTCTGAATTGCGTATGTCGTTTGTGCGGAATTTTACCTGCTTGCTGATAATGCGGCATCTTAAAAATAATTTAAAGTGAAGTTTGTGGTTGTCCTAAAAAAAAGCTCTTACAATGAAACAATAGCTCCGTTCCTTGAAGATTAGTGCGGGATGAAACTATAGTTTTTAGATAACCTTTTCATTTAATTCAAACATTAAAAACATGATTGCGTTAGGGATATTATTGCGACAATTCAAGGGAAGTAAGGAGGAAAACATATTTCCATTTTCTTTTATCGATCCAGTATAAAAAGTTACGATGATAAAGCATATTCAAATATAAGAAAATTCAAACAGCCCATTCTTATTTTTCTACATTCATACCACTATTTAATGCTGTTTGGGATAGGTAAAAACAATTGAAATTCGGAATGAAAAGCTATCTTCATTTTTTTATTTTATTATACTATTTGTATTGAAAATTATCGGTCTATTATCAGATACCCATGGTTTCTTAGATGAAGCCCTATTAAAACACGTTGAAGCATGTAATGAAATTTGGCATGCCGGTGATTTTGGAACTATGGAAATAGCTAATCGATTAATGAACGAAAACGGTCGGGCCATTGTTAGAGGTGTTTATGGAAATATCGACGGACAAGAGATACGTGCTGAATTTCCGGAACAACTTATTTTTATGTGCGAAGAAGTAAAAGTATTAATGCGCCATATTGGAGGAGCGCCACCAAAGTATAATCCTGAAACAAAAAAGGAGTTATTACTTCATCAACCTCAATTATTCGTAAGTGGTCATTCTCATATTCTAAAAATCATGTTCGATGAAAAATTAAATTGCCTGCACATGAATCCCGGCGCTGCAGGTAAGCATGGCTGGCATAAAGTTCGCACATTAATCCGTTTTGTGATCGAGGGCACGAATATGCGCAATTGCGAGGTCATCGAATTGGGAAAAAGATAACCGATCGGATTTATTTCTTAGTAAGCAGTAGTTGTTCTAATTTATCAATCCTTAATTTTAATTAGCTAATAAGTAATTGCTGTTCCTGGATTACCTAGATGCACTTCCGAATTATTTACTGGAAAAAATACACGGTTCGTGTTATGAAGAGTAGACGAGAGAAAAAGAAAAGAGAAGAAAAGAGAAGAAAAGAGGAGACAGAATGAAGAAAATAGAAGAAGAGATAAAAGAGACGAGAAAAGAGAAAATTATGAATTAAAAAAAACAGCCTTACTAGAAAAACAGGTTACGGCATGCTAAATCATTTGTCGTATATTCATATAAACTTCTAATTATGCATTCCTCTAGTCGACGCAATTGGTTAAAGCAGAGTTCGCTTGCGGCATTCGGTATTGGATTTTCGCTGCACACTATGGCTGGCGAAGAATATATTCCTAAACAATTCGGTGCAGATGAGGGACTGATAAATCTTGGCTCGAACGAGAACCCCTATGGTATTTCACCGAAAGCAAAAGAAGCAATACGAAATTTACTGGATGAAGCTAACCGATATTCGTTCAATATATCCTCGCTAAAATCTTTCGATGCACAACTTGCCTCACATTATGGAGTAAGCGCCGCTAATATTTTAGTGACTGCCGGATCTGGGGAAGGACTGAGTTTACTAGCCAGGCATTTTCAACATGGAAATATTATTGCAGCCACGCCTACCTTCGGTGTTCTTCCCAATACCGTTAAGAAATTGGGAGCAGAACTTATTGAAGTGCCGTTAACAACCGATAAAGTTCACGACCTGGGTGCAATGCTTAAAGCCATCAATAGCAAAACAAGTTTAGTATATATCTGTAACCCGGCCAACCCAACCAGCACTATTGTAAACGCCAACGATCTTAAAAATTTTTGTATTGAAGCTTCCAAAAAAACAGCCGTACTTATTGATGAAGCTTATTTCGATTTTCTGGATGTTCCTGCAAGTGATTCTTTGATTTCGTTGATAGAAAAAAATCCGAATATTATCGTCATAAAAACTTTTTCGAAAATATATGCCATGGCTGGCCTGCGGGTAGGTTTTATCATTGCACATCCCTCGATGATTAATAAGATTGAACCCAATTATTTTCAGAATTCACAATTTGCAGTGAGTGTGTTATCTCAAACAGCAGCCTTAGCTAGTTTAACAGATTCCAAGCATGCTATTGAGTCTAAACGAAAAATTGTGCTCGCCCGTAACTATACCATGGAAGAATTAAAAAACCTGAATTACAGATGTATCCCATCGTTCACGAATTTTTTATTTTTTAAACTTAATAACTATCCTGGTGATTTTGCTAAAGATATGCTCAAGAAGAATATTTTACTTCGATCTAATGAATATTCAGATGGTAAATGGGCGCGTGTAAGTGTTGGAACGGCGGAAGAAATGAAGATGTTTATTTCTACAATGAAGACAGTTTGAACTATTTTTTAATAACAAATAAATAAACCAGCAAGGGCCCTCAAATACAGCATGCCTTTACAATTTCTTTTTTGCGATTCGTTCTTTTCCTTCTTTGGTTATTGCAAAACTGCGCGTCATCGATTTAATATATTCCACTTTTCTAAAACGCAAGGCACTCCAGTCTTCATCAATCGCTATCATACGCACTGGTTCAAAACCATACTTACCCAAAACATCCCAGCCGGTATCGCGGTTAAAATCACATTTGTATTTTTTAGATGTGCCTTTCGGATAAGCAAACCATAATAATCCATCGCTTTTCAACGCTTTGGAAAAAATTATTGCTAGCTTATCAACCTCTTCCTGTTTAGTACAAAAAGCAATAATGAATTCCGCCGTATCAGTTTCATTTATTTTCTTTTTTATTGTTGCAATTGCCGCCATTTCCTTTAGCACAGTTTCAAAGCTATCGGGCGAGTTGATAGAATGAATCAGTTTCTGATCCTTATAATTCATTTTTTTGAAAATAGAATTCATCGAGGCCATCATTTAGAGTAAAGAAAAAAAGTTGTTGTAAACAAGAAGATAGTATCTATAAAAATAGTTATTCGCTCCAAAACTAGTAGCCTTTCGTTTAAGCATATACGCCAGCGCTATATTACAAACCCGGAAATAAGGGCCTTCCTACAATTTCTCGAAACGGCCAGGGGATGGCTGCAATTATAGATAGTAAGGCTATAAGCAATAACCAGCCGGTTGTTTTATAATTAAGCAACTTTGCTTTCCCGCGGGCAATGGTTATTAATACGATTGCAATTATCATCAGCAGTGGGTGTTCCACCCAATAAAAACGATAAAAGCTATCTTTCATTAGGGAAATTCCTTCAGGCAATCCTTTTGTGATACCATACCGACCAGCAATTAGTTGATACAAACCAATTAGAAGCATAGTATGTGCACTTATGAGTAACCATAAACTTGTTTTACGAATTGCTTCTTTTTTTGAAAATGATTGATAAAGTGCAATCACTATTAACAATAGTATAATCCAACGCAGAACGTTATGTAAATGCAGCAATCCGGTTTCCATGTTTAGAGTTTGTAGTTTATGGTTTATCGTTGACGGGCAAAGTTAATTACAATGTACAAACCTTTCACTGTAAAAAATCACCGCAACGCAGATCAATACCAAAACCGTGTAAACTTCAAAACAAACGGCTCATTGTACTACCACCTGTTTCTTCACTCCACCCAATCGGCTAAAAATACATTTGTATCGCGGGTACCGCCATTGTTTCGGTTACTGCAAAAAACAATTTTCTTACCGTTTGAACTGAACATCGGAAATGCATCAAAGCCTTTATCACGGCTTATTTTGGTAAGGTTTGTACCATCTTCATTGATTGTATATAAATTGAACGGGAATCCTCTTTTATATTCATGGTTACTGGCGAAAATAATTCTTTTGCTATCCGGGAAAAATGCAGGGGCCCAATTGGCCTGACCATAGGAAGTTATTTGGTGGGCATTAGTTCCATCGGCATTTGCTACCCATACTTCCATATTCGTAGGTGCTACCAAATTCTCTGCTAATAAATCCTTATACTCTTTAATTTCAACATCGGTTTTTGGACGCGAGGCGCGCCATATTAGCTTCTTGCCATCGGGGCTAAACCAAGCACCACCATCATAACCAGTAGTATTTGTAATACGTTTTTCCTTTCCGGTTTTCAAATTCATTACATACAATTCTATATCACCATCTTTAGTACTTGTATAAATCATCTTTTTTCCATCCGGAGATAGGGTTGCTTCCGCGTCATAGCCGGGTGAATGGGTTAACTGTTTTACAATCTTCCCATCTAAATCGGCCATAAAAATTTCGAAACTTGAATACAAGGGCCATATATATTTATTGCCATATTTTTTACGATCGGGTACTGGCGGGCATTCATCTCCTCCTAAATGAGTAGAGGCATAAATAATATGCTTACCATCTTTTGTAAAAAATCCGCAGGTGGTTCGTCCCTTTCCAGAACTTACCGCTTTGTATTCAAATTTTTCGCCAAATGCAGGAACTTTGCCTATAAACATCTGATCGCATTGAATACCTTCTTTAGCGTTTGTTCTTTGAAAAATCAACCATTTATTATCGTAACTGAAATAGGCTTCTGCATTATCTCCGCCAAAAGTTAATTGCTGTACATTTTTAAAATGTTGCTCGTCGGGGTAAAGTACGGTATCGGTTATAACCGGCAAATCAGTTTTTAGAACTTGATTAGGATTCTTAAAAGAACTAATGCCTGAAAACAAAACAACAACAATTAACAATATAGATATCAGTTTTTTCATAACGAAACGTTTGAAACGAAATAATTTTGGATGCAAAGATATTTGCATTCGGTCTTTATTTTGTCAGAATTTTGTCAGATAGAGATACCCGAAAACGGTTAGTTTTGCGCCAACATTGTTTTTAGAGATATTAATACTATATCAAGAAATGAAAAAGAGATTGTATTTAGGTTTTCTATTGTTATTTGTTATACTTTTTTTAGTTGCAGGTTGCTCGAATCAGCGAGGTGAGTCAGTGAACTTACTATTGAAACAACCCTATTCGGCGTTAAGTGATAGCATTAAGCAATACCCTGCTGATGCACGATTTTACTTACAAAGAGGGTTATTATTGTCGCAAAACAATCAGCACGAAATAGCGACAGCCGATTATAAAAAAGCCTGGGAAATAAGTGTGGATGCAGGAGCAGGGCTTGAATATGGTTCCAACCTTTTATTGATTGGTAAAACCGAAGAAGCCTTGATTTTTTTAAAGGATTGCCAGAAAAAGTTTAGTGATAACAACGAATTCGGGCGGCGAATTAGTGAGGTATATGCTCAAACGGGAAGGAGAAAAGAAGCGCTGGCGGAATACGATAAAATTATCGCTCAGGATTCATTGAATTTTTTGGCATATTACGAAAGGGGTTTGTTGTTGGCTCGACTGAAAGATACTGCAGAAGCATTGGCGGCCCTGCAAAAATCCTATGCGATTCAACCTTTGAATTATACGGGTCTGGCAATTGCGAATATATATTCAAACCAAAAGGATCCGCGTATTCTAACAATCTGCGATGATATGCTGAAAAGAGATAGTCTCAATGCAATGGTGGATCCACTTTTATTAAAAGGAATTTATTATTCCGATTTAAAACAATACAAGCCAGCCCTGCTTTTATTTGACGAATGCATAAAACGCGACTGGAAATTTATTGACGCTTATATAGAAAAAGGAATAGTTTGGTACGAACAGAAAGAATTTGACAAGGCATTGGAAACATTTAAACTTGGTGCCACCGTTTCTAATATCAATGCCGATACGTATTTTTGGATGGGTAGATGTTACGAGGCTTTAAATGATAAAATACAGGCCAAAGAGCAATACGAAAGAGCACTTACCTTCAATAAATATTTAACGGAGGCAGAAGAAGGGATTGAACGATTAGAGGCTAAGTAAACTAATTTCGATAACCCGATCACCATGATTTACGCAATAGAAATTACCCGGTAAAAATTGAATATTTTTATACTTTGTTTATTCTAAAACTTCAGCATGGCAATTATTGCTCCTTCATTATTGGCTGCAAATTTTTTAAACTTAGAGGCTGCGTGCGCAATGTTAAACGCAAGTGAAGCCGATTGGTATCATTTAGATGTTATGGATGGTCGATTTGTTCCCAATATTAGCTTTGGCCCAATGCTTATTGAGTTTTTTCGTAAGGCTACTACTAAAACCTGCGATGTCCACCTCATGATTGAAGAACCCGAAAGATATGCAGAAGCTTTTAAAAAAGTGGGTGCTGATATACTGACCGTTCATTACGAAGCCTGCAAACACCTGCATCGAAATATTCAACAGATTAAAGAATTAGGGATGAAAGCTGGAGTTGCCCTAAATCCGCATACTCCCGTAGATGTTTTAAGAGATATTTTACCCGATATTGATCTTGTTTGTTTAATGAGTGTTAATCCGGGTTTTGGAGGTCAGTCATTTATTCCTCATACTCTTTCTAAGATAAAAAGCCTGCGCGAAATGATTGATACCTGGAATCTTCCGGTAAAAATAGAAATCGATGGTGGAGTAACGTTAGAGAATGCAAAAAGTATTTTAGATGCCGGAGCTCATGTACTGGTAGCAGGCAATACGGTTTTTAAATCAAAAGATCCACAAGGAACTATAAGCAGGCTGAAAGGTTTATAGTTTATAGTTATTCAGGTGTATCATTCACAACTATTCACATTTCACTATTCAATTCTGAATAATCTTCAGGGAAACCACCAACAATAAACTACAAACTACAAACCGAATTTCCGCTCATTTCATCTTTGCATACATCTGTTCCAATACTGCGTGCGTTTGATATACCCAGTTAGGTGCATCTTTTGGCCACTCAAACTCGTAGTCTACAATCAGTGATTCTAATATCTTGTAAGCCTTTAGTGATTGTTCTTTATTATAAAAGCATTGGATCCAAGAATCTTCAATCTTATCCTTGTCAAACAATCCAATTCCACCACTATACCAATGAAAAATTGCAGGCAATCCTAAAAATGAAATGGTTGTATGATGTCGTTTGATCTGATCGCGATAATACAGAACAAAGAACTTAACGCATTGCTTTGTGCGTTGATAGATTGCAAGATCAGTTTCTGACTTAAGTGGTTTTAATCGCCATTGATTGTTTATCGGGTGGAATGGGTCATTTCGCTCATCCTGATGCATCAGTCCATCCGCTTCAAGATGTACTTTCATTAATGTACCAGCTTTCCCCTTTTCATACAAAACTAAACTAACGGCATTGATTGATTGAATATAATATTCCCTGGGCGGATCATTTGGATAAACTACGGTTAGTATTAAACGTTTACCCAGGTAACCAGCTTTCCATTGTCCAATTTTTAAATGACTTCTTGGATTCTCG
>JBJXDV010000336.1:0-13859 GCA_046153465.1 Chitinophagaceae bacterium | reverse complement strand
TTCGAAAGAACGGGCCGAAACAGACACTTTGTATTGTATATTCAATGCATCTACAGCAGAAATATTAAAGCGGATAAAACCATCAGCACCTTTTCCGGGAACTGCTCTTAACACAGACTCTACGCTTCTTTTAAACTTAATGGAGATTCTTCCTTTTTCGATAGCCGCTTCAGGAACTGCCGCCAGATTGATCTGAGGACGAGGACCCTTAAACCTTGCAACAGGATCCTGGGAAATAGACTGAACAGTTATCATTACCGACAACAGTAGAAGTAAAAATTTAGTCATAACAATTTTTGTTTGATTTGAGACTGGTTTAAATAAGCACTAATGCTGAATTATTTATTTCGATAAATGATTTTTTTGAAAAAGCAATAAGTCTGCCTGGCTTTAAAAAAATCTGTGTTTAATAAGTATAGGATTTTGAAGTACACGTAAAAAGGAATTAAAGGATTCGATGCTGTGTATTGGTAACGTTGCTTATCAGGTACAAAACAACAAACGAAATTTTTTTTCAGATGTATTGCCTATATTAGTTTGATAAGCTTCAGGACAGTTGAGTTTATACGTGTAAAAAAAGATTTTATTCTCAGACTTATCTATTTTCGAACGTTCCGAAAAAGATCTTTTGAGTATTAAAAGTTTTTTCCAAAAATGAATAACCTTTATTGCTAATTGTTTTTTATGATAACCTGTGTGAGATAATAGGCGTAAACGATTTATTAAAAAAAACAACCCGTTTTCGGATGCGTTATATAATATGTTGGGGGAATATTTCCTCACAATAGTTAGTTAG
This sequence comes from Chitinophagaceae bacterium, assembly GCA_046153465.1. Classification (GTDB taxonomy): domain Bacteria; phylum Bacteroidota; class Bacteroidia; order Chitinophagales; family Chitinophagaceae; genus Endoryza. Next base: position 13,063 of record JBJXDV010000336.1, on the reverse strand, counting down.
GATAAAAGTAGGAAATTTTGAATAGAAAACGCTAAATATTTATTAATGAAAAGGAACTGGTTTATGATATTATTTTTTAGTAAACTATTGAAAAACAGGCAACTGGCGGTTATCTCTATTTTAATTGTTGTTGGGCTGGTAGCATGTAACGGCGATGAAAAAGTTCAACAAAAAATAGCGTCTTCTGCCATCAGGGACTTTTTTAACTATGGGGATAGGGGCATTTGTGCTGGCGAAGTTCAGATCATTACTATTGAAAAGCCTGTTGGTAGTTTTCGGATTTGGACCAAACGAATAGGGAATAACCCACGCATTAAAGTATAGTTATTGCATGGTGGCCCGGTGGTTATGACGCACGAGTATATGGAATGTTTTGAAAGTTTTTTTCCGAAGGAAGGGTTTGAATTTTATGAATATGATCAATTGGGTTCTTATTATTCTGATCAACCCTAAGACGCTGTCTAAAAATGATTTTATATTTTTTTGTGTAGCCGCAGATTCGCAGATGTAGCACGTATAAGTTATCTTAGTTGAGGTTTTTAATCTGCGGCTTATTTTATTCGAAATATGAATTTTAGACAGGTTCTAAATTTATTTTCAACTATTTTATATTGACGAAAATAATTTGACGCTATTCAACTTTAGTAATCTTCAATACATTTGTTGGAAGGTGAAGTCGAACAGGTGTACTTCCAGTATTCACCACCACGTCGCCAGATTGTACAAAGCCTCTTTCTTTTAAAATTTTAATCTGGTCGTTTACAATTGCATCGAGGCTTTCTTCCTCGCTATAAAAAAAAGCCCGAACACCCCAGCTCAAACTCAATTGATTTACCAGCGTTTTTTCTTTTGTAAATATGTATAAAGGACAGCGGGGGCGATAGCTGCTCAGCATAAAAGCGGTATATCCACTTTGCGTCATACCAACCAGTGCCTGTGCGTTGGTATCGTTGGCTAATTTGCAGGCATTGTAACAAATGGCATCACTTAAGAAAGAAGGGGAATGGGGTTGCGGTACCAGGTCCTCTTCCCGATCATATCTATATTCAGTTTTTTCAACCTCACGAATAATTTTGCGCATGGTTTCCACTACGAGGGCCGGATGTTTACCGGTAGCTGTTTCACCGCTAAGCATAACCGCATCGGCACCTTCCAAAACAGCATTGGCAACATCGGTAATTTCGCTACGGTTTGGTTTTACCCGGTCAATCATACTCTCCATCATTTGGGTAGCTACAATTACTGGCTTTGCGCGATGAATACATTTGCGAATAATTTCCCGCTGGGCCATGGGTACTTTTTCAACCGGTAATTCAACCCCCAAATCTCCGCGTGCCACCATTACTCCATCAGACTCAACAATGATATTACGTAAATCAACCAGCGCAGAAGGCATTTCAATTTTTGCGATCACTTTACTCTTGCTCTTTTTTTCCGCTAATCTTCTTTTAAGATCTACAATATCTTCCGCTTTTCTTACAAATGAAAGTGCTACCCAATCCAGTTCTTTTTCAATTATATAATCGAGGTCTGCAAGATCTTTTTCGGTTAGTGAAGGGAGGGATATCTCGGTATCGGGAAGGTTCACTCCTTTTTTAGGGAGAAGAATACCACCATAGGTAACCCTGACCTTTACATCACCTGAGGCAGTAATTTCGGTAACTACAACTTCCAGTTTTCCATCATCAATCATTATCGTATTTCCAACTTTTACATCTTCATGAAGGTTGGGATAGGAAACATAAATTTTCTCTTTATTTCCAATTACTTTTTCTTTGGAAGTAAAAGTGAGTATCTCTCCCGGTTCAATTAACAATTGTCCGTTTTCAATTTCACCGACACGCAATTTTGGACCCTGCAAATCACCCAATATAGCAATATTGTAGGGTTCTGTTTTATTAATCTGGCGGATAAAATCAATAATCGTGGACTTATCTTCGTGAGTACCATGTGAAAAGTTAAGTCGGAAAATATTAACGCCGGCTCTCACAAGCTCAAGCAATTTTTCAAAAGTATCACAGGCGGGGCCAACAGTTGCAACAATTTTTGTACGATGGGAACTATGTTCAATACCGGCCTCTTTATTCATTTCGCCGTGCAAATATTTTGTTAGATCTCTTGCCATTTTTTTTTCGAGGTTTAGATTTGTTAGGATGCTAAGATCTTTACGATTTTTAGCCAGTCATCACTTATTTTTTGCTTTGCTTTTACTGCTTTTTCCAATGGGGTATAAAACATTTTATTATTCACAATTCCCACCATTACATTATTTTTTCCTTCCATTAAACATTCAACGGCATGATAACCCATACGGCTGGCAATTAAGCGATCCAGGCAGGTAGGAGACCCACCACGTTGTATATGCCCCAAAATACAAACCCTTGTATCGGCCTGAGGTAAGCGCTCTTTTAGTACCTTCGCAACTTCATTGGCGCCACCAAATTCTTCTCCTTCGGCAACGACCACAAGGTTCACTAATTTTTTTCTCTTTTCTTTTTCAAGTAAGGATACAATGAGTTCTTCAATATCTGTTTTGCGTTCAGGAATCAGTATGTTTTCGGCACCGGTAGCAATACCACTGTGCAGAGCAATATATCCTGCATCACGGCCCATTACTTCAATAATAAAAAGCCGGTCATGTGCGTCCGCTGTATCTCTGATTTTATCGATTGCTTCAACGGCTGTATTAACGGCTGTATCAAAACCAATTGTAAAATCAGTACCAGCAATATCTTTATCAATAGTACCGGGTATTCCAATACAGGAGATATCAAATTCGCGGCTCAAAATATCAGCTCCCCTAAAAGATCCATCGCCACCAATAATTATTAAGCCGTTGATGCCATGTTTTTTCAAATGATTATAGGCAATTTTTCTGCCTTCGGGTTCAAAAAATTCCTTACAACGTGCCGTTTTTAAAATCGTTCCGCCACGCTGAATGATGTTGGCCACACTTCTCGAATGCATCGGTACAATATCATCTTCAATCATTCCGCTATAACCTCTCATAATACCAAATACTTCAAGCCCATAATAAATGCCCGTGCGAACCACCGCACGAATAGCTGCATTCATACCTGGAGCATCGCCCCCTGAAGTTAATACTCCAATTTTTGTTACTTTATTACTAGCCATGAATATAAAACGTTCTGTTTGTTAGAGAAAACAGCAATAATCGCTACCATTTTTTACCTGTTTTTTCGAAAGAGGCTCAAAATTAAGGGATTGTTCGGAGAATAGTATTTCCATAGCATTTCCGATACGGAACTTGATTTCAAAGTAATAATAAACGAACACTTGTTAAGTCCAATTGATGATACCGGGGGAACCGTTTACATTTGATGAATGAAGATTGCATTAACTGGATCCAACGGATTGCTTGGACAACACCTGGTAAAAAAATTATTAGATAATCAGTATACGGTAGTTGCCATGAGCAGGGGAATAGATCGAACTACTTTTTGTACGCACAAATGCTATAATTATTATGAAGTAGATATAGCTGATGAAAAAGCATTGCAGAATGTCGTGATGGCTGAAAAGCCATCCGTATTGGTTCATGCCGCAGCCATTACACAGGTAGATGAATGTGAACTGAATCAAGAACATTGCCATTTAGTAAATGTTCAGGGAACAAAAAATGTGACTAAGATTGCTAAGGCTTTTTGTAATCATCTTATTTATATTTCAACCGATTTTGTTTTTGATGGAATAGAAGGAAACTACGATGAGGAAGCAATTGCCGAACCAATAAGTTTTTATGGGCAAACAAAGCTCGATAGTGAAAAGCTAATTCAACAAAATAATATTCCCTGGGCTATTGTTCGAACATCTTTAGTATATGGGAATACAATTTCGGGTACACGGAGTAATATTATCACCTGGGTAAAAAAAGAATTAGAAGAAGGTAGACAAATTAACGTCGTAAGTGACCAGGTACGAACACCTACCTATGTAGAAGATCTGGCGGAAGGAATTTTATTAATTATCCAAAAAAAAGCAACAGGAATTTTTCATATCTCAGGTAAAGATATTCTTACTCCCTACGATATAGCAATTCAAACTGCCGATTTTTTTAATTTACCTAAAAATCTAATTGTAAAGGTTTCTGCGGATACATTTTCACAACCTGCAAAGCGGCCACCAATAACAGGTTTAGATATTTCTAAAGCGAGAACACAACTTGGCTACGAACCTCTTTTCTTTTTAGATGGGTTAAAGAAAATGTTTAGGTGACAAATAAAATTTCCGGCTTTGGTGGAATGTAATTGTATCATTGTTAGTTCTGCGTGTAATGCTAACTTTTTTTTACCACACCTCGTATTTTGGGATTACTGTTTTCGGATAACCGGCTGCAATTAATTCTTTATTTATTTTTTTCGTGCATCATACACTTCAACGTCATAGGGTGCATAGGTAGATGACCAAAGCGGGTTTCGGTTAAAGTTTTTATACTTGCTAAAAATAATTTTAGTGCCAATTGCCCTCAGGGTATCGGGCAAGTTTTTTATATATACGGAATTTTTGCAATTGTATAAGCCTGCTGTTGGATAGGGTTCATCCCCCGAACAAATAAAAGGATAATTATTAGTACTTGAATTGTCTATTTCTACCAAATAATAGTCAGCTCCCGCACCTTGTTCCAGAATTACGGTTCCTGAGATTTCACCTCCGGAATCTTTGGTGCAGGAGCCCGCGAGGATCCAAAATAAAAATAGGACGAAAAAGATTTTCATAACTCTTTTCTTCGATTGACCATTTCGTATTGGTTTCCGTTGCATCCCTGCAAATTTTTATCAGTTCATCATTAATACATTTACGCTTCTTTGAAGAATATTGAATGCAATTTCACTCATCAGGTTCTCTTTATCAAGGGTAGGATTTACTTCAGCGATTTCAAAGCAGCAGATTTTTCGATTGTGCATAAATTTACTAATCAAATCTTCCGCTTCCCGTTCGCGTAAGCCATTACTTACCGGGGTGCCGGTGCCTTTTGAGATAGATGAATCAAGACTATCTACATCAAAACTTACATAAATATCCGTACAGTCGGAAAGGTATCGTATTACACTTCTTACAACATTTTCGGCCCCTTTTCTTCGAACTTCATTGGTACTGATAACTTTCATGCCATATTTTTCAATAAGATGCTTTTCTTCCTTTTCATAATCGCGTAGGGAAATAAAAACAATATCTTCCGGCAATACTTTGGGAGAGATTTTTCCCATTGTTTTCAGCAGGTTCCAGTATTTACGGGTTTCATCGTCAAGTTCATGAACCGCATAGTCATCATTATCTTCATTAATGGCCGCTGCCAACGGCATGCCATGTACATTTCCTGAAGGTGTTGTATACGGCGTATGCAAGTCGGCATGTGCGTCAATCCAGATAACTCCCAAGCGGCCTTTTGGTTTTGCCATGCGGATACCCGTTATAGTTGCTCCGGCAATACTGTGATCACCACTTAATATTACAGGAAAAAAATTATTTTTAATGGAATCGGATACAGCCTTACTAACTCTTTCATACATTGTAGCAATTCCTTTAATGCGTTTTGCGTAAGGAGATTCTATTGGTTCATAAAGCAGTTTATTTTCGTGTGGTATTTTTTCAGAAGGAAAATGAATAAAAAAATTGCTCATAAAATCAAGTGCTGCAATTTTTATAGTATCGATCCCTAAGCTGGCACCTCTTGTACCTGCACCTATTTCTGATGGAACTTCAATGAGTTTAATATTTTTCATAACTGGCAAAAGTTAAATAACAATAAAGACGTGCTAACAATAACTACAACTAAATGAGAAAATTTTATTACTCTGGAATGTAATAATTCACCGGAAGCAATAGCATTGCGAACGGGAAGGAAGGAATTATTTTTTTCTGATAGGCAAGCATACAATTCAGTGACTTTGTAAAGGTAGGGAATTTGTTGGTAGTAAGCAATCGGGTGGTACTGGCCCGTTTAGCGAAATGAAGCTTCTTCTATCGGTTTGCTGCCAGTTATACAAGAATTATAGTGGACGATTTTATGAAGGAAGCGAACTAGCTCATTCTTTAATGAGGAAATTTAATAAATTTTCTTTGTCCGATTTTACTACATAAAAACCTGGTGGCATTTCATCTTCCTGACTATGATAAATTGCTAATCGGGTACCCGATGGCAGGGGAGCAAGTTGACGATACAGCATTGAATAATAATATTTATATAGTTCAGGTGTGTACGTTAATTGCTGATCAATTTTTTGTGTGCCCGGAAGATTTTCATAAAATGAATTGTAAAAGTAAAAATGATTATAGTCTTTAAATTTCAGATTGGTGAAATTGCCATGAGTGAATATTACATTTGAAACGTTCAGGATTGATTTTGCCGTTTCGGCATGTTGTATTAAATCTTTTCGTTGTTCTATTCCATAAAAAAAACACTCCGGTTTTAAGACTGCGGCTGGCAAACAAAATTTTCCCACACCACTACCAATATCAAGAATTTTGGAACCTTTTTCAACACCGAGAAATAACGCCACCTCCCTCGCCACTGCTAAGGGCGTCCAATGATTGTTAGCAAGTAACCGAACAGATGGGGGATAGAGTTTATTAAAAAGTTCGTCAGTACTTAACCATTTATCTAAAGGTGTAAGAGGATGAGACAGCGACATAAAGAATATTCTTAAACTTTAAAATAATCTTCCAATTCCTTCAATGTATCTCCGGTTGTATTCAGGTCTTTAATAATTTTTCCTTTCTCCATTAATAATATTCGCGAGGATATATCTGTTACATGATTGAGATCGTGGCTACTGATAAAAATAGTCATCCGATTTTGTGCCTGCATTTCGCGCAACATTTTTAATAAGCGCATTTGCGTTGTGGGATCAAGGTTTGCAAAAGGTTCATCTAAAACGAGTAGCTCTGGATTTTGTAATAAACAGGCGGCTATTCCTACTTTAAACTGATTGCCCTTCGATAATTCGCGGATATACTTTCCACTTTTTATAACGGAACCATCAAAAAAAGCATCAAATGTTTTTAAAAATTCATCAACATCGGCTTTAGAGCGATTATTGAGTTTTCCTGTAAAGTAAAAGTATTCTTCGGGAGTTAAATAATCGATAAGGAATCCTTCATCCAGATAAGCGGCTGTATATTTTTTCCAATTTTCAGTTCTGGCTACATTTTGATCTTTAGACAATATTTCTCCACGGTCAGCTTTTATTAAATCCAATAACAAGCGGAATAATGTCGTTTTACCGGCTCCGTTATTCCCTACCAGGCCAATGATTTCTCCGGCACTAATGTGAAGGTGTGGAATATCCACTACTATTTTACCTGCGTAGGCTTTGCCAATATTATTGATTGAAATCATAGTCTTATTTTTCGCGGAAACCTTCCAGTATCCGGTGTTTACGTTTTATAAATTCTTTGGTAAGAAGTTCAGTCCACCAATCCTGCAATAGAAAACTCGCCAATCCAAGTACGCTTAGGGCAATTATACCGGCCCATGCATTAATCAATAATGCGAACGGAAGGTAGATGGCTGCCGGGATCAATAATACGAAGAGGGAATAAACCCATTGGGAAGCACCAAGTCCCTGGAAATTAAAGGCACTTTTTTTGCTGATATCAATTCCTTTATAACTACGCGTAGCGAAATAAATCGCAATCACAGTATGTATACCTATATTGTATAAATAACCTGCAAGCTGGATAATAAGAATTTTCCAACTCATAAAGCCATAAAAAGAAGTAAGCAAAAGTACTAAGGTACAAACAGCCGTAAAAAGCATGAACTTACTTTTAATATAAGTTTTAATATTAAGATTGCCGGCCATCATTCCATCGAAATGAGAACTTTGCCAGGCGAATAAAAACTGCCCATAGTTACTGATAAACAAACCCGTTAAGAAAATAGCCCCAATCAAAAGAAAGCCCCATGATTCTTTTTGGATATATACCGGTTTATAAAAGATAAATCCATAAAAAAGAAAAATAACACTCATCAAAGCAATTGAACGCGGGCGCTTATTCCGTAGAATCAATTTAATATCCAGGGCTATTAATTCACCGATGGTGCCAAACCGATTCAGAAATGCATAATCAGCTCCTTCTCTTTTTTTGCCTTTTGCAATAATATCCTCGAGAAAAAGATTTTGTAAAAGAAACCGGTAATTATTTATAAAAGCTATTATTGCCATAACAAGTGCAATAATTGATAGCCATGGAAGCCTGAGCATTTTAATAAATACAAAAGATGAAGCATTGCTTAAGGAAAACAAGTTAAAATAATCGCACGCTATAAATAGTACAATGGCAATAAAGATGCCTACCAGCCACCAACTGTTAATGATACTTTTTCTTTTTAAAAAAAGGATTACAAAATGATTGAAGATGGTTAATCCTAATATGGTAAGGATAAAACTAATTGCGGCAGCCGAACCGTATTGAGGTGTAATTACTTTAACCGTAAAAGGAACAAAGAGTAATATCGGAATCAGGTTAAATAGGTTAAATAGGGAGCGAATATTTAGAAAACCTATTAGCTGCCTGCGGCGTATATTTTGAATGAGGTAGGGTTGAATGGATAAGGTGGGAAGTTCCTGCATCAGAAACCGAACAAGAATATCGAAGCTAAAATAATAGAGAATTAACCCGCAAAAACTATCGATCACTTCCTTGCCGGGATAAACCTGAGCAATAAACTTTTCCAGGAAAATGCCCAGGGCCAATGCAGAAAACAATAAGTAAACCGTTATAAAGCCCATGAATATTTGTACGGCTAAACTTTTTCCCGCGCTTCGGCTTCGCCAAAAAGATTTCCATTGATGTGAAAGAAGTGTGGTGATCAACGTTTCATTTTTGATAAAGCGTAAATATAGAAGAAAATTAGTGAATCCTCTTTTCTTTTGCAGCCACCTATCCTAATTTACCCGAAGTATGTTGATGGCAGTACTTTATTCAATAGCGTAGCGAATTAAATAAGGATATTATTTCAAGATGAACAAAACAAATCGATGAGTGGTTTATAAATAAACTTCAGTATTTTTTTATTTCATGTCCAGTGCACTTAGATGCTAAAAATTAAATGATGGTATGCATCTTCTCTTTTTCCTCCCATTGCAGTTGAGTTATCGTCATATTTAATGCGGTCCATTCTTTATCATTAATTATTCTTTTTTTAGAATTGCCTTCGTTAATCCGGAAACCTGCCTTTTCATAACATTTTATGGCTGCTATGTTCCAGTCAAACACATTGAGTTCAACCGCAGGTACGCCTAATTGTGAGAAGCAGATAGTTAGTAGCTGTTTTACGACCTGGTATCCTATGCCCTTTCCTCTATGAGCAGGGTTGCCTATAAGAATGCGGCAAAGTATGGCTTTATCTTTTATCGGCATTGCAATTTCTGCATGCCCAATACTTTTTTTTGTTGAAAGATCCACTATCTTATAAGCAAGCCTTTTTTTTTCTGAAAGATAGATTTCGAGTTGCGGAGCTCTTAACGGAAAATGAAACAGGGGCCCTGCAAACTGAACCAGCATCTCCTCAGAATCTATCCAGCCGATCAGGGATGCAAAATCTTTTTTAGTAAAAGGTTCCAGTTGAATCATACTATTTAAAGTATAGGTATTCGTTAATAAGATTAAGCAGCGCTGCGAGAAGTTCTTTACAGTTTTGTAATGTTTCGGGATGAATAATTTTAATACCAACCTTTATGATATATCTTTTGCGATTACCAGGGCACTTCCAATTTATTATTTCTTCGTTCCAAATCTGCCATTCGTTGGGAAGGATCTATTTCAATAATTTTGAGATCAGCCAGTTTGTGGTTGATTTCGAAAACATATTCCACATGTGTCCATTTCCATGCTTCATAAGTAGTACGTGCAATGGTAAGATCTTCTGGTAGTTTTTCACCAAACATCAGGTATTGCGGTATATAGCAAAGCTCTTTGGTTCCATCTTTATATTCAATCAACACATCTATCGGCATAGGCATTTTACCAATGCGTCGTAGCCGGATTTTTGTTTTTGTTCCTTCTTCCCATAGACTGTCGATGCCATAGTCAATTGTTTTAGTGCCATTGATCCAGTATTCTTTGTACCAATCGAGCTTCATTCCACTAACCTTTTCTGCAACCCGCAAAAAGTCATTTACGTTTGGATGTTTGAATCGCCATTGGCGGTAGTATTCAAGTAGTATTTTGTCGCGCGTGCCGGCGCCAACTATATAACCAAGTTGTTCCATAAACACTGCACCTTTTGAATAGGAGGCAATACCATAGGCAAAGTTAGTATTGAAATGATCGGCATGGGTTGTCATGGGTTCTTCATAACCGCTTTTAACAAGCGAAAAATAGGATTGATAGGAGCCCGAATGATTTTTGGGTAAGATAGCAGCTATTGAATCTATTCTTTTAATTGCTGCCGGATTATTAGCAAGTCTTTTTTTGGTAACTGTTTCCCTGTAATAAGCAGTTACTAACTGAGTGGCCCAGTCGGTAAAACCTTCATCCATCCAACCATATAAACTTTCATTGGTACCCAGCATCATTTGATACCAGGTATGCATCCATTCATGAAAAACAGTACCCAAACCTGGCCCAACCAGTAAAGTACCCATGGGGTATTCCATACCCCCATCTCCCCCATGTATAAACGAATATTGTTTATAAGGATAAATGCCAAATGTTTTTTCAATAAAAGGAAATACGGCGACGGCTGCATCAGCTACTTCATTCCAGGCAGTATCGTTTTTTCCGTTATTGGGTTGGTAGTTATACAATACATGAATGATGGGCCCGTTAGGAATGGTTCTTACTAAATGTTTGTAATCCGGATCAGCGGCCCACATAAAATCGTGCACATTGGGTGCCGTGAATTTCCAGGTTAATGTTTTTCCTTCGGGCCGCATGATTTTAGTGCCTGGCGTTTCATACCCATAACCAATTTGATTTGCATTGACTAAATAACCGGTACCACCCAGAATATAATCTTTATCAATCGTAATATTCACGTCAAAATCGCCCCATACTCCATAAAATTCTCTTGCAACGTATGGGGTAGGGTGCCATCCTTCGTAATCGTATTCGCATAATTTAGGATACCACTGACTCATTGAATAACGAACACCGGTTTGTGGATTATCACGGCCACTTCTACGCACCTGCAAAGGAATCTGTGCTTCAAAATCCATATCGAAGGTTACTGTTGATTTTGGAAGAATGGGTTTATTAAGTGTTACTTCTAAAATAGTTTCATGCATTTTTGTTTCCTGTAAAACGCCATTCATTTTTAAGGAAATTACTTTTTGATAGCCAATTTCATTGGGTTTAAGATTTTGAATGCGATCACGTACACGGCCATCCCAATCCTGCCCCCGACCGATACGCGTTTTACCTAACTCACGGCTTCGCGCATCCATCATACTGTTGGGTTGAAAGGCATTAAAGTATAAATGATAGAATACTTTGGTTAAGGTATCGGGAGAATTATTAGTGTATTGCAATTTTTGTTTACCGGTAAATTGGTTGGTACTTGCATCTACATTAATATCCATGGCATACTTTACGCGTTGCTGCCAGCGATCGGGTTGGGAATATCCGATAACCTGGAAAAAAAGAACCGGCAAGATAAATAAGCTAATTTTTTTCATCTGTTTTCAAAATTATATTCCCGAAAATACAAAGAAAACAGGATGCTTAATGAGTTGAAACAGATTTTGATAAAGAAATGATTACTTCTTTTAAATGAATGGTTAAAGAATGTTGGCAAATTGTTTTCCTTCTTTGTGCATTTCGCGTTTTATTCCCTGAACCACGTCTTCGAGACTTATCACCGTGTCTTTTTTTTCAACAGCTCTTAAACAGGCATAGTGTACCACATTAATGATATTGCCTCCTGTTAATTCATACCTTTTTACCAGTTGCGGAACATTCATATTATTCTTAAAACCAATTTTTGATGGGAATGATTTTTCCCAAATGATAGCGCGGTCATTTTCATCGGGTAGTGGAAACCGTATGATGGCATTAAAGCGGCGAATGAAAGCATCATCTATGTTGTTCTTCATATTCGATGCAAGTATCACAAGGCCATCAAAGTCTTCTACACGCTGAAGCAGATAGGATACCTCCTGGTTTGCATATTTATCATGCGCATCACGAACGCCGGTTCGTTTGCCAAAAAGTGCATCTGCTTCATCAAAAAATAAGATCCAGTTTTTTGTTTCTGCTTTTGCAAAAAGATTTTCCAGATTTTTTTCTGTTTCGCCAATATACTTTGATACTACCATGGACAAATCAATCTTATAAACTTCTCTTCCGGTATACTTACCAAGTAAACTGGCCGTAAGTGTTTTGCCGGTACCGGGGGGACCATGAAATAAAACGCGATACCCTTTTTTTAATCGGTTACCCATTCCCCAATCTTGTACTAATATTTTATTGTAGCGCAGCCACTGTTCGAGTTCTTTTATATGCTGCATTACTTCCTCTCCCAATACCAAATCATTCCATTCCAGTTCTGTTTGAATAAGCCTTGCAGGGAAACTTGAATTAAAATGTGGGCGTGTTGCGTTGCCTGTTGTAAATAATTCAACATATTCCTGCGATAAAATAATTTTCCCGCTCATTGCTGGTTCACCGGGCGGCACTTCTTCCAGTCTTACTATATTATTTTTTGCAAAAAGATGATCGGGGCTAAATACTTGTTGAACTTCAAATCTTTTCATTAAATCATTTTCTGCCAGTAAAAAAACTGCGGTTTCTCCTGTAGGTAAAAATCCTCTGAAGTTTTTCCCCCGAGCTCCCCCTAAACCCGGAAAATCTCCGGAAGTCGTTAACTGCTTTTGAACAGCAACATCAAAAAGATCTCCCTTAATATGAGCTGCCAGAGCAATCCATAAAATGATTATTTCCTCTTTGGAAAGCTGGTGTTGTGAGGCAAATTTTTTGATAGGAAAACTCCATTGATCGGGTTCAGGGAAAAAAGGTTCTTTCAAAGCCAACTCGCTATTTAAAAAATTATTCAACCGGTAATGAACCAATTGCTCTATAAAATTCAATTCGGCAG
>JBJXDV010000335.1:0-13310 GCA_046153465.1 Chitinophagaceae bacterium | reverse complement strand
CTACCAGTTTAATAAAAATATCATTCAGGGATGGTAATATTTCCTGGAAAGAAAGAATGTTTTGTTGTTGCTGGAGAAAAAACTGTAACACATCTTTGGGTCCATATCCTTCATTAATTTTTAATACCAAATTATTCTCTTTATGACCAATAATTTCAAAAGAAGTATTTAATTCGGAAACGATTGGGAGTTCTTCAAAACCAATGCTGTAAAGGTTTTCTTTGAATTGTTGTTTTACTTCTTTAACAGTGCCATCTAAAATTTTACGTCCCTTATTCATTAATATTATATGGTCACAAATTTCTTCAACCTGTTCCATACGATGAGTGCTGAAAATAATACTGGCGCCATTTTGTGCAAGTTTATAAATTTCATCTTTGATCAAGTTTGTATTTACGGGGTCAAGGCCACTAAAGGGTTCATCGAGTATTATTAATTTAGGTTGATGTAAAACGGTAGTAACAAACTGAAGCTTCTGGCCCATTCCCTTGCTTAGATCCTCTACTTTCTTATTCCACCAACTTTGCATTTCAAATTTTACAAACCATTCTTTTACTCTTTCCGTTGCTACCGATTTACTTAACCCTTTTAATTGAGAAAGGTATACAGCCTGCTCACCTATTTTCATTTTTTTATACAGTCCTCTTTCTTCTGGCATATAACCAATTTGTAAAATATCATTCAGCGGGTCAAATTTCTTCCCATTTAATTGTATTTGCCCTTCATCCGGGAAAAAAATTCCTGTAATCATGCGAATGAGTGTTGTTTTTCCTGCTCCATTTGGACCCAGTAAACCAAAGATGCTTCCTGGTGCCAGAGAAAAACTTACATCGTCCACTGCTTTTTGGGTAGCATAATATTTTTTGAGATTATGAACTTCCAGTACATTCATGAAATAACATATTTAGTTTTCAAAACTAGTTAATTGGTGTTAGTATTTTTATCGTTTTTCTTATATTTCTTTGTTAGTATCATTTTCTGTCGTTTTGTTACAACGCCGGGACGTTTTTTAAGACAACCCTCTTAAATAATAAATAAGCGATTTTTTAGTGCAATTTTGCTTCAAATTTTTCGGTATGAGATTAATTGCCCGGATGTTTATTGTTTTTTCTGTTACTATGGTACTAACCAGTTGGGGGTTTTTGGTTCACCGAACCGTGAATCAATTGGCCATATACCAGTTGCCCAAAGCTATGCAGCCCTTCTTTTATAAGCATATGGAATATATCGTTAAACATTCTATTCGGCCCGATCAACGAAGAAATGATGACCCTTCCGAGGCTCCCAAGCATTTTATTGACCTCGAACCATTTGGTGATTCTGCCGCCTGGAAAATGCCTCTTCAATTTGATAAGGCAATTGAAATTTATTCTCGCGATACGCTTCTCAAATATGGATATGTTCCTTATTATATAATGATAATGAAAGAAAACCTGGTTAATGCCTTTAAGCTGAAGAATGCGGATAGTATCTTATTTTATGCAGCCGACCTTGCACATTATATAGGGGATGCACATGTTCCTTTGCATACGTCTGTTAATTATGATGGACAGCTTACCAATCAAAAAGGATTGCATGCTTTATGGGAAACTGTAGTTCCTGAATTAGAAATAGAAACTTATGATTTAAGCAGTAAGCATAAAGCAAGGTATCTAACCAATCCTGAAGAAGCTGCCTGGCAAGCAGTGCGCAGTGGGTTTGTTTTATTAAAAAATGTATTTGATCTGGAGAAAAAAGCTACCCTTCAATTTACCGGGGATACTAAATTTCGTATGCAGGTACGAAATGGCCGGGAAGTAAGATATTATACAACTGCTTTTGCTAAGGAATATAGCCGCCTTCTCGGAGCAAGCATTAATATACAACTAACCCAAACAGCCAATTTAATAGCCGACTACTGGTATACCTGCTGGTTAGATGGGGGCAGACCCGATCTGGGTGAATTGCTTGCAAGTTCATTTACAAAAGCCAATAAAAAGCAATGTAAACTTGAATACCGCGCATTCAGAAAAAACCTACTGATTAAAAACAACTGGTTGATTGCAAAAAAGAATGAGGGCACGGAGGGCAATTAAGTAAAAGATTGAATAATAGCAGAAGCAATACGCTCGCCATCCATTGCGGCACTTACAATGCCTCCCGCATAGCCTGCTCCTTCTCCGCAAGGATAAAAGTTTTTAACCTCGGGATGTTGAAGAGTTTCTTTCATACGAGGAATACGAACAGGGGAAGATGTTCGTGATTCAGTAGCCACAACAACTGCTTCATTCGTAAAATAACCCGGCATCTTTTTACCAAAATCTGCAAACGCAGCAGCTATCGAATGAAAAATAAAATCAGGAAGTACTTCATTTAGCGGAGCACTCTGTAATCCCGGTATATAAGAGGAAGTTGGTAAAGAAGCTGAAAGTTTTTGTTCTGTAAAATCAATCATACGTTGTGCAGGAGCCACCAATTTTCCGCCACCGTACTGAAATGCCTTTTGTTCTACGGATTGTTGGAATTGTAAAGCAGCAAGTGCCCCATATTTTTTTTGTAAGGGAGCTAATTCTTTTTCATCAACGGAAACAACTATCCCCGAATTGGCAAAAGGGTTGTTTCTCTTCGAAGGTGACCATCCATTTACAACAAGTTCTCCGGGTGCAGTGGAAGCTGGTGCAATGATTCCCCCAGGGCACATACAAAAACTAAAAACTCCTTTTCCATTTACCTGTTGAACCAAATTGTAGGAGGCAGGGGGAAGTAGTTCATTTCTTACCGGACAATGATATTGAATAGAATCAATAAGTTGTTGCGGATGTTCAATGCGAACACCCAATGCAAAAGGTTTGCTTTCAATCTTTATTTTTTTATGATCTAATAAGTGAAAAATATCTTTTGCAGAATGACCGGTTGCAAGTATCACGGCATGTGCAAAAAAGCTATCGTTATCTGCTGTTTTTACACCAGTTATTTCATTATTTGTAATTAACATGTCTATTACTTTTTTTTCAAAAAGAAATTCTCCGCCTGCTTCTAAAATTAATAGTCGAATGGCTGTAATTATTGCCGGTAATTTGTTGGTGCCAATATGAGGATGTGCTTCATAACGTATTTGTTCATCCGCTCCGAACTGAACTAAAATATTTAAGATGCGGTTAATATCTCCTCGTTTAGAACTGCGTGTATAAAGTTTACCATCACTATAAGTGCCCGCTCCTCCTTCTCCAAAACAATAATTACTTTCGGGGTTAACAATACCTTGCTTATTAATTAATGCCAGGTCTCTTCGCCTTGCCCTTACGTCTTTTCCTCTTTCTAAAAGAACAGGTTTTATACCATGCTCAATAAGTTTAAGGGCAGCAAATAAGCCTGCCGGGCCTGCTCCTATTATAATTACCTGCTTTTTTGCGCTGGATACATCTTGAAATATAATTTTTTCGGGGTGTAAGGGTAAGAACGGTTCATTAATGATAGCGAGTAAGGTAAGAATGATCCAAACTTGTTTGCCACGTGCGTCCAACGATCGTTTAATAATATGAAACCCGTTAAGTTGATCAGGTGGTATGCCACAATAGTTAGCAATAAAATTTCTAACGAACGATTCGTTGGCCGCCTCGGAGGGTGATAACTTAATGGTGAGTTGTTTTTGCATGATGCCAGGTAGTTTGCCTGAAAATCGGGATATAAAAAAAGGAGTTCATCGAACTCCCTAATCACAACTATATTTTTTGTTTAATTACCGAATACATAACCGAAGGTTGCTGAAACCAGCGAGGGCCGTGTAGTGACGCCACCATCAAATTCAGATTTAATAACCTTCATCAATCCACGATATACTCGTAAATCAAATGTTATTCCTTTTACGGGAGGAACATAGGTAACGCCAAAGGCAATGCCAAAATCGGTCTTATTAAATTTATAACCAACACCTGTTTCTTTTCCATCATCTGCTTTAATGTTTGCACTGCCGAGAAAACTAAGTTGTGGGCCTGCATAAAAAGCCGCTGGCGCCTTACTTGGATAATAGCGTAAAAGAATGGGCAACTGGGTATAGTTTATTTGAAGATTGCTTCCATAATAGGTTTCGCGGGCTTCTTGGTAAGAATAATTTAATTCAGGCTGAATGGAAAACTGTTTATTAATAAACATCTCATAGCTGCCACCAAAAGTATAACCCACTCTGGCGCTGGAAAAATCCTGCGTTTTATCATTGCTGGATGCGAGAATAAACAGATTGGCGCCAGCTCTTACACCAAAACGGGCGGATTGGCCGCATACTTGTTGAAATTCCAAAATAATAAAAATACCTAAAAGTAATTTTCTCATAACAGTTGTTTTGCGTTGCAAAGGAAATTCTTGCCTGTTAAAGTAGCAAAAATATTTTAAAACTGGAAAATTAGGTTGTATAGCCTGCAAACAAGCCTTTTTTTATGAAGGGTTAATAAAATGAATACGAAGTGTTATATAAAGAAATTCTTATTTCTAAGAATGAATAAAGGCAAAATATAAACAGTATATCTGCCTTTTAAATATCAATTTTAATAGCCGGTTTTGTTCCTTTTGATGCAGGGAAAATTTTCGTTAATTAATCGAGAACAAGAAACCTTATGGTAATATTTTTATTATCAATAAATAGTTTAAAAAAAAATGCCAATAAATGGAAGTAGATATGAATTAGTTGTACCTTCCAACGGATAGTCTTTTTTCCTGTAATGGAGAAAAAAGATTTCCACAAAAACCTCCTCCTGGCAATTTTATTTTTGCAACGGTGGTTTAGCCCAATCTTCTATCGAAATATTTTTTTCACACGGGTAATTCTGCTTCCGATCATTCAGTAGTTTTTTTGAATTTTAGTCAGAGTGTATATTGGGATTGAGTTACAGGTTTTTTTTGCGATCATTAAAACTCAAAATTTTAAAAATGGAATCAGGTGAAAATACGTGAATCCAGAATAATTAATGTCCATAAAAAAAGTAAAAAAAATCTTTGTCGAGTACTTAAAAAAACAAGTGAATAAAAAATTTTTTTTTCAATAAAATATTTTGATATTCGTCCCCCTGCGGTACTTTTTGATAGATGGAAAGAATGGTTGAAAAGAAAAAAAGGCGAGCTACGGACGGGAACAATCTTAACTCAGCATATAAACTGCTTATTGAATAATGGCGAAATCTATCGATAAAGTATGGGGTAATTGTTTAGAAATTATTAAAGACATTGTAGAATGGCAACATTTTAAAACATGGTTTGAACCCATCAAGGCAGTTGAGTTAAAAACAACTATTCTTGTGATTCAGGTACCGAGCCAGTTTTTTTATGAGTATCTTGAAGAGCACTATGTTAATTTGTTGGCAAAGACTTTGCGTAGGGTATTGGGCAAAGATGCAAGATTGGAATATCGGATAATGGTAGATAGTGGTAATCATCAGAACAAACCCTTAACAATGGACGTTCCTGCTTATGGGTATAAAACTTTTTCAAATAACGAAATGGACTTCCCTTTAATAATTAATAATCCGGTTAAGAATCCTTTTGTGATCCCTGGTCTGAAAAAAATGCAGATTGATCCGCAATTAAATTCTATATATACTTTTGATCATTTCATTGAGGGCGATTGCAATCGGGTTGCCCGTCGCGCTGGTAAAACAGTGGCAGAAAAACCTGGAGCGAGTTCATTCAACCCACTAGTTATTTATGGGGGTGTTGGTTTGGGAAAAACGCACCTTGCCCAGGCAATCGGTAATGAAACAAAGCGATTGCATAATAATAAGGTAGTATTATATGTAAGCTCCGAAAAATTTATAAATCAGTTTCAGGACCATAGCCGTAATAATGCAATAAATGATTTTATTCATTTTTACCAATTAATAGATGTGTTGATTGTTGATGACGTTCAGTTTTTTAACAGGGCAGAAAAGTCACAGGATGCCCTATTCGCAATTTTTAATCACCTTCACCAAAGTGGGAAGCAATTAATATTAACCTCCGATAAATCCCCCAAAGATCTCGAAGGAGTGCAGGAAAGATTGTTAAGTCGTTTTCGTTGGGGATTAAGTGCAGATATTCAGATTCCTGATTATGAAACCAGGATAGAAATATTGGAGCGAAAGATGAAGAATGACGGACTTGAAATGCCTAAGGAAGTAGTAAAATATTTAGCTTATAATATCAGTAGTAATGTGCGCGAATTGGAAGGAGCATTGATATCATTGTTGGCACAATCTTCGCTAAATAAGCGGGAAATAGATCTTGATTTGGCAAAACGAGTACTTCGAAATTTTGTGAAAACCAGTAGTAAAGAAATTACTATTGATACCATTCAAAAAATGGTATGCGAGTACTTTGATGTACCCTACGATAAGCTTTTGCAAAAAACAAGAAAGCGTGAAATTGTGCAGGCCCGCCAGATTACTATGTATTTAGCAAAGGCATTTACAAAAAATTCACTGAAAACAATTGGAGAACATTTTGGCGGAAGAGATCACACTACTGTAATACATTCCTGTCAAACTGTAAAAGATTTGATGGATACCGATAGTACTTTTAGAGAAAGTGTGATGGAGCTGCAGCAGAAAGTGCAATTGGCAGCAATGTAACTGGTGTTAAAATAGCAATCGAAATCGGATTTAATAGTTAAGCCAGATCCCAGACTATAAATTGAGGATTTGGTTTTTTCTTTTACGGAATTTAGCAAGCTTTTTGGGTTATGTACTTTGTTCTCGCTATTTTTGCCACCCTTTTACTGGAAGGCCGGTGAGGTGGATGAGCGGCTTAAATCAGTAGTTTGCTAAACTGCCGTACGGGTAATTCTGTACCGAGGGTTCGAATCCCTCCCTCACCGCTAGGTCGGAAGTAATTCTGGCAGAATAATAAAAATGGGGTTCAGTAAAAGATCGGGAAGTAGCGCAGGCCGGTAGCGCACCTGGTTTGGGACCAGGGGGTCGCAGGTTCGAATCCTGTCTTCCCGACACATCATGTAAGCCTTTCTGAAAGAATCAGAAGGGCTTTTTTATTTGTATAGTTTAAGTGCTATTTTGAGTTCTATTATACATCAGCATTGGTCAGGGTAACGAGTTAGCAAGGAAGATGTACCGGAATAAAAGAATTAAATTATTCTAAAAAATAATTTATGAATAAAAGATCGTTTATTAAGACTGCTGCTGTATTAACTGCAGGTGCGGCTATGCCTCAATTATTTTCATGTAAATCGAACCAAATGCTACGTACTAACTGGGCTGGTAACCTGACATACAGTACTGATAGTTTATTTACCCCAAAAACTATTTCCGAGTTACAAGGGATTATAAAAAAATGTAAAAAGCTAAGGGCTTTAGGTACTACGCATTGTTTTAACACTATTGCAGACAGTGATCAAAATCAAATTTCCACATCAGCATTTAATCGAGTCGTTTCGTTAGATAAAATCAATAATACAGTTACTGTAGAAGGAGGAATTAAATACGGTGAATTTTGTAAATATTTAGATGAAAATGGCTATGCCCTCCATAACCTCGCTTCGCTACCACATATTTCTGTTGCGGGGGCATGTGCTACTTCGACTCACGGCTCTGGTACAAAAAATGGAAGTTTAGCGACTGCAGTGGTTGCGCTTGAACTTGTAAATGGTAATGGAGAACTTGTACATTTTACTAAAGAAAAAGACGGTGATGAATTTTTGGGAGCAGTAGTAAGCCTTGGGGCTCTTGGTATAGTAACAAAACTCACACTTGGCTTACAGCCAGCCTTTAAAATGAAACAGGTGGTGTATCAAAATTTACCAATGAGTGAGTTAGAAAATAACTTTCTACCGATAATGTCGGCCGGGTATAGTGTAAGTCTGTTTACCGACTGGAAAAATAAAAATATTAGTGAAGTTTGGATAAAAGGTAAATCAGATGATCTAAAAACTATTGCACCAACTTTTTATGGTGCAACACTTGCAACAAAAAATTTACATCCTATTGAGGCGCTTGATGCAATTAATTGTACCGAGCAAATGGCTGTCGAAGGCCCGTGGTATGAACGAATGCCACATTTTAAGATGGGCTTTACCCCAAGCAGTGGTAAAGAATTACAATCCGAATTTTTTATTCCTTTTGAAAATTCCTTCCAGGGGTTAATGGCAATTGAAAAGCTCAATGAAAAAGTATCGCCGCATTTAATGATAACGGAAGTGAGAGCAATTGCAGCCGATAATTTATTAATGAGTCCTTTTTATAAAAAAGCATGTGTGGCATTTCACTTTACCTGGAAACAGGAAATTGAAGCAGTTAATAAGGTTCTTCCATTTATAGAGGAAGCACTGGCTCCTTACAATCCCAGGCCGCACTGGGGAAAAATATTTACAATGCACACGGCAGTACTTCAATCAAGAATTGAGAGATTGCCCGAGTTTACATCGTTGATGATTAAACATGATCCTGAAGGAAAATTCAGGAATGCATTTATTGATGTTAATCTATTTGGAAAATAGACTAAAAGATTTTATATATGTATATACGATAAGAATATGGGCCAGTATATTTTTTGAAAACTTTGAAAAATAGGACCGGTCATAAAAATTCAACTGATAAGTATTTTCAGACATAAGTAAATTGGTATGATTTATTTAAACCAACCTTCTAAATCAAAAAATCGTTTGTAATGTACTGTGAGGGTTTTCAACCCTTATACGAAACGCTGGATCTTCAATTCTTTTTTGTGAATTTTTTGTTTTCCTCCGGTTTTTCTATAATAGATATATTGGATTTGGTTTAGCCCGTTATTACAAGCGTTACACTGCCATAATTGAGGTACTGATTTTGTTATACCCTATACTTGATGGAAGTTTTACTTCATTATTTTTTACTATGGATAAAAATGAGCTAAGAACTATCAGCATTGCAATTATTGTTACTGCGATAGCGGGTATATTGCATTACACTCATGCCAATGCAGTGTTTGGCTTTATTGTAACTGCGATTGCACTGGCATTTGTAGCAATGATTGTAGGTGATGCCAGGGAACAGTTGGGAAGCCGAATGAGCCCGGGAGCAACCGGAATTCTTCAGTCAGCCCTCGGTAATTTGCCTGAATTATTTGTGTGCATTTTTGCTTTAAGAGCGGGGCCTGGACAAAGTTGTACAAGCAGCACTGGTGGGTTCCGTTCTTGGTAACTCATTATTAGTATTCGGTTTTGCGATACTGGTAGGAGGGTTAAAAAGCGGTACCCAAAAATTTCATTCGGAGCCTCCAAAATTAATTGCTACGTTAATGATCGTGGCTTTTGCGGCCCTTGCTATTCCTACACTTACCCTCGAACTTCATACACCGGCCGAGTCACACATTCATAACCTGGATATTATTGTTGCTATTGTATTGTTGGTTGTATTGTCGGCAAGTATATATTTTTCTGTAAAAGGCGATAAAGCTTTGGTTCCCGTACACGACGAGGAAAAACCGACATGGTCCCTTCTGCTAACACTAATGGTATTGGCAATGGCCGGGGTTGCTGCTGCCTTTGTTTCAGAATGGTTTATAGATGCATTACAACCTGCCATGAGAACATTGGGCATTAACGAAACCTTTGCGGGATTGGTAATCGTTGCAATTGCAGGAAATGCAATTGAAAATTTAATCGGCATTCAATTGGCGTATCGAAACAAAGCGGATTATTCTGTAAGTGTAATATTAAACAGTTCCCTGCAAATCGCTATTGGATTATTTCCAATGCTGGTATTATTATCCTTTGCTTTAGGAGGGGCCACGTTAACATTTGTGCTAAGCCCGCTGCTGTTAGCCTCCCTGGCACTAACGGTGTTGGTGACTGCTTTCGTTGTTTTTGACGGTGAATCTATTTGGATGGAGGGACTTGCCCTGATTGCCTTGTATTGTATTATTGCAGCAGCATTTTGGTGGGGTTAAGTCTATTTCGAAAATGATTTGGTTACCACAAGCGCACAAGTACACAAGAATATGAAACCTTGTACCCTATGTGCTTGTTGTTTATTTTAAATAAAACAAAAGCCTGGTGAAAATGATTTGGTTACCACAAGCGCAAAAGTACACAAGAATATGAAACCTTGTGAACTTGTGTTATTGTGGTTTATTTTGAACCGATTACCCTTTTTCTAAACCAGCAAAAACAGCATCCACAAATGGTTTACTACTTTGAGTAAGGTTTACCGAATTGAAATTAATAAGCAACGCTTTTGGTTTTCTACTAAGTTTAAGATAGGCGATGGTTTGCGCATAGTGAATGGGAAGAAGTATTTCTACCGATTTTACTTCTATAATAATTAGGTCATTCACTAAAATATCCAGTCGTAATGCATCTTTTGTTTGAACGCCTTTATAAATAATAGGTACCTCAACCTGTGTTTTTGGTGAAAAACCCTGAAGTTTTAATTCATGTATCAAACACGATTGGTAAATACTTTCCAGTAAACCTGGACCAATGTATTTATGAACTTCAATTGCACAAGCCATTACATCGAAAGCAGTTTTTTGAACCAGCTTTTGGGTAATCATTAAAGTTGTTTAGTTGAAATTAGTATAATACCGCTATCTGGAATTGGTTAAAACATCCAAGAATAATAGTATTTTTCTTTTTATAGCAGACGATTCAGTGATTATCGGTAGCCTGAATATTAGTAGTTCAAAAAAAGATTAATCTGTGTTAGCAGAATATTCAATTTAAATTTTGTGAAATAAGGTAGTGCTTCGATAGTTAATTCTCTTGTTTTACTATTTCGATAATTAAACTACCTAAAGGGGAGAAATCTGTTTACACGATTTAATATCGTTTGAACAATTCTATTTTTAATATTAGATTTGAAAAAAATAAGAATTTTAATTATGGTCAAACAACTAATGCCTGTTGTCTTCATAGGTATGTTTATATTCTTCAATGCTTGCCAATCTGATAGTGCTATTGATAATCGTTCAATAGCTACTGATAGTTTGTCAATAGCGAATGGAGCCTCCTTATTCAATAAAAATTGCAGTGGATGTCATAATTTTTTACAGAATGGTATTGGGCCTTCTTTAAATGGATTAACAACGAAAGTGTCTGCTAAATGGATTGCCCGATTTATCAGTAATCCACAGGAGCTATTTAAAAGTGGTGATGAACGGGCAACCGGTTTAGCAAAAAATAATTCTTTAATCATGCCTTCTTTTACAGGCTTGGATGAAAAACAGCTAAATGAGATCATTTCTTTCTTACATACCTATAAACAGGAGATAACTGCCGATGAAAATGATAACTCTATAAAAAACCCCATTCCCGATACTATTCAACGTTCAAACCTGGCAGTTACTTTGCAGCAGATCACACAAGCGCCTGCGTCAAGCGATAGCGGCAAATTACCATTAACACGAATAACCAAGTTGGAGTATCAGCCCGGAACCGGTACGTTATTTTTGCTTGACTTGCGTGGAAAATTATACCGACTGAATGGTTTTGAGCCAGAAGTTTATTTTGATATGGTTGCCCTTAACCCAAATTTTGAAATTGGGGATGGATTAGCTACGGGTTTTGGAAGTTTTGCTTTTCATCCAAATTTTGCTACTAATGGTCTTATATACACTGTTCATACCGAGCCTGCGGGAACTGCTAAAGCTACCGTTGGTTACACGGATTCTATTAAAGCCGCTATTCAGTGTGTATTAACGGAATGGAAAGCTGATGATCCACGCGCGAAAACTTTTAAAGGTATCAGGCGAGAATTAATGAGAATAAATATGGTCAGCATTATTCATGGAATGCAGGAGGTAACCTTTCGACCAAATTCTAAGCCTGGTGATGAGGATCATCTGCTTTTGTATTTGGGAATTGGCGATGGAGGTTGTGTAGAAAACGGGCATCCCTTTCTGGCACATTCAATAAATAGCTTATATGGAACCGTTATACGTATTGACCCCTCCGGGAAAAGTAGTGTAAATGGAAATTATGGGATACCACAAAGCAACCCGTTTTCAACGAATAAACTGGCCCGCGGCGAAATATATGCTTACGGTTTTAGAAATCCACACAGGATCACCTGGACAAGTAGAGGCGACATGCTTGTTTCGAATATTGGACAGAAAAATATAGAATCGGTTAACCTCATTAAAAAAGGAAATGATTATGGCTGGCCAATTCGCGAAGGTCGTTTTTTATTAAATCCATTGAACGACATCGGTAAAGTATATAAATTACCGGCGAATGACAGTACTTACCATATTATTTATCCAGTTGTACAATTTGATCATGATGAAGGTAAAGCCATTACCGGAGGATTTGAATATACCGGAAATAATATCCCTGCTTTGAAAGGTAAATTTCTATTTGGCGATATACCATCCGGGCGATTATTCTATGTTAGTACAAATGAATTAAAACTTGGTCAACAAGCTACAATCAAAGAATGGAGTATTCTGTTAAATGATAAAAAGCAAACGTTAAAAGCATTATGTGGTTCCGATAGAGTGGATCTTCATTTTGGCCAAGATGCAAAAGGAGAATTATATATACTTACTAAAGCTGATGGCAGATTGTATAAACTTACCGGTGCTTCTAATTGATTATCGAAAATAATTAGCACTTGAACGATAGCGAGCTTATCATAGTTGTTCGAATAATTAATAGGAAGATAAAATCGGTTAAAATAAGCTATTGCTAATAACGATTAAAGATGCATCATTTTGCAAATGGAATGATGAATCAGTGAAAAAGGATCTAATATGGAGTTAAGAGTCGAAAAGTGATTTAAGCCGGTAATTTCTGAATAGTCAATAGTACTCACTTTGTTTTTCCAGGTATTGAAAAGTTCTTCACTCTGATCTTTATATTCCTGAGTTTCGGCAGATCCAACAAACAACAGTAATCTACCAACAGCAGTGGGTTCTAAGTTCACCGGGCTGTTTCTCTCGGTTATTTCTCGTGTCAGGTTTAATACCGGATTCAAATTGGATTGTTGAATCGGTTTTAAATTAAACAATCCACTAAGTGAACAAACACCCTTAATAGAATCACCCAAATTATTTTTTACCCATTTATTTTCCAACAACATCGCCGCAAGGTGGCCTCCGGCACTATGACCAACAAGATACATTTGTAAAGGATCTCCGTTTAATTCGCGGAGATTTTTCTTTAACCATATTAGTGATTTTCTGCAGGAGGCAACGATGTCATCGATGGATACTTCAGGAATTAATGGATAGTTTAGTAGTACAGTAGTAATTCCATAATCGGCAAAAGCCCCTGCAACAAAATGAAATAACGATTTATCAAAATGTTGCCAATACCCGCCATGTATAAAAATCAATGTTTTTGAACCAGAATTGGAAGATGGAAATACATCTATACA
>JBJXDV010000334.1:0-5330 GCA_046153465.1 Chitinophagaceae bacterium | reverse complement strand
AAATTTAATATTGCTAACGGCCGCAACGCAAGTGGAGAAGGATATTATTTAAAACACTGGCCAATTGAACAACGCGAGAACGGTATTTATTTAGCACAGGATGAGGGAGGATTGTTTGGATGGCTATGAGTGGCTGTTTATCCTCTTTGAACACGATATCAGGCTATTAAAATCTTTTATTTGTGCTTTGCCAAGAACGGAAAATCCTTATTTTTGCTGCCCCGAAAGGGAAGGTATTCTAACTTTACAGAGTTGATTTGAGTCCCGGATCTTCGCGACTATTCAAACCGTTGAAAAGATATAAAAAGATAGCATTCCTCCTTAGCTCAGTTGGTTAGAGCATCTGACTGTTAATCAGAGGGTCGTTGGTTCAAGTCCAACAGGGGGAGCAGATAAAGTTCTATAAGTGTACTTATAGAACTTTTTTTATTCCTACAGCGCATTTGCCGGAACAGCCATTATGTTTTTATGAATTTTTCAAATTCATAGAATGGAATAGGGAATTAAATTTACTTTTCTTCCCTGAATCTTAAATGCATACGAATGAAATGCTTTTTGTTATCAATCGCGCTACTTTTCTATATTTCCTCAATAAGTCAACCTGTTTCCGTGGATAGCAGTTTTGGAAAGAACGGTATTTTACAATTTAGTCCTGGCTCAATTAAACCAGGGTGGGATGAGCGTGCCATATTTTGCATCAACCTGCATGATGGTAAAAAGCTCTTCATTATAGGATCAAAAGACCCAACCTATCTATTCACCGTTTCCAAAAGAAATCGTGACGGTTCTGTTGACAGTTCCTATGGTTACTTCGGATATAGCGAATACTTCATCTACCAGCCTACTGCCGCATTGTTACAGGCGGATGGGAAATTGCTGATCTCACTCAATTCCAACTACCCTACCTTTTCCAATAAAATCATTCGTCTTGATACAACCGGATTTCCAGATCCCAGCTTTGGCAACAATGGTTTATCCAATATTCCTTATCTCGTCTACAATTATTCGATAGGCATTCAACCTTCGGGAAAGATCGTTATAGGTGGGACCTCGGATTATTTGAATTTCGCCGCCGTCAGAATGAGCAGTGCTGGCGTCCCTGATAATAGCTTCGGGAATAATGGAATAATCAGGGAGACAGTTTCAGGCTATGGGCAATTACGCAAAGTGATCGTAACCAGTGATAACCGACTTGTACTTGCCGGAACAAAATCAGACGACTTTGGCGGATACCATATACGCCTGTTTTCATATAATTCCGAAGGAGAAACAGATACTGCATTTAATCATACTGGCCAGTTATTTGACCCAACGAAAATCTGGGAGACCCTTTCCGCTTCTGCGGCGGAAGACGGAAAACTGTTGGTCTCGGTAAAGCCTAATTCATACGATGATCCTACTGTCAAATTTATACGCATCAATCGCAACGGTACCTTCGATTCTACCTTCAATGGTCTTGGTTATGTGATCCTGAAAACCGGTATTGACTTTGATAGTTCACCTGTACCTTTATTAACCCGACTTGCGAACGGGAAAATAATATCTGTGGGGAATAGCATGTTTCCTCCTTCTTATGGTGTATTAATCCTGCGATGGAATGCTGACGGTACGCGAGATTTAAGCTTTGGTACAAACGGCCAATTCAACTTCCCGTACAATGTCGGACTAATCAGAACAGAGAATGCCGATGTTGATTCTGCGGGTAATGTTATCTGCTCACTTACGGATTTTAATTTTGATCCCACAATTAATAATGAGGAAGTAAGAGCAATAAGCATTCTTGCAGATGGAATTATAGATACGGCGTTTGACCGTGACGGACAGGTAAAGGTTGAAATGCCTTTCGGAAATTTATATGCTCAATCTATCATTATACAAAATGACAACAGGATCTTATACGATGCAGGGTTTTCAGATATTTCAGCCAGAATTGGTCGTTTAAAAAAGAATGGCGAATATGATACAAGTTTCCAGGTTACCCCAAAGCCTGCTATTCCAAGTCGCCTCGTTTATAAAAATGGGAAGACATATACGATTACTGAATATAAGAAAGACATAGCTCTCTATCCCTCGATCAACTTGCTCAAAGAGGACGGCACACCAAATTCCGGGTTCGGACAGGATGGCAGGGTTTACGACGAGGAAAGCAACTCAAATAGTATCTTCACAGTAGATGATAACGGATATATCTATGATCTTAGGACGAAATATACCACAGACTCTATGATCCTTATGGTACTAAAATATAATCCTAACGGTATACGGGATTGGCAGTTCGGCGACGGTGGGGTAGCTAGAGTAGCTTTCGGGCAATATAATTTCCCATCATTAATTGAGACTGACTTGACTGGTAAGATTATAGTGGGCGGGGCTTCCAATGGTTCAAGTCCATCTATTACCTGGTTGTGCAGACTGCTACCCAACGGCAAGCTAGATTTTTCTTTTGGAAACTCAGGAGTCTTAGTATTCACAGGAAATCCGCTTAGTCAAAGTTCTCTGCGCAAGGTTAAAGTATTACAATCGAATGACCTGCTGGCCGGCTCAATTAACTACAGTAATCAACAAAGTCATTTCTATTTAACAAAAGTGAAATCTACTGGAGCTATCGATAGTAGTTTCGGTTACAACGGGGTTGTCAAAACGGGCAGTATATCTGTAATAACATTTAAGAATAATCGATTCTACGTAGTGGGTACTTCGCCAAATAGTAGAGGAGACAGCGACCTTGAAATTACGGCTTATCTGGCAAATGGCCAGGTCAATTATGAATTTGGGATTCAAGGCCAGAAAAAAATAAGCCTGTGGCCAGGCGTCACTATGGTTGACGAAGTATTCTTTGTAAGGCAACAACTATTGATTGCTGCAAGTCGAAACAAAACAAACCAATCAAGCGCCTTGATCAAATTGAAGTTTCTCGATTATTCTGAGTATTGCCCGATGGATAAGATAGTTTATACAAGAGAGGGGTATTGTGCAAATATTGTCAATGATATAGATCCCATAATTGGCAATGCCAATTTTAATGGCATTGCTTATCATTTATCCGGCGCTACCAATAAATCGGCTAAAGGAACTGCCAGTGGTAGCATTTTTAATGCTGGTGTTACCAGGGTTCAGTATTACCTGGAAAGCGATAGCATTACACAATGCACATTTACTGTTACCGTAGTTGATACTACTCGGCCGAAGATCAGCAATATAAGTGTGGATCGCAATATCCTATGGCCTGCTGACCACAGTTATCAGAACATCAAAGTCAATTATACAGTTGGCGATAATTGTACCTTACTTCAGACTTATTTGCAGGTTCAAAGCAATGAGCCTACTTCCTCCAATGAAGCAGGAGACCTAGCTCCAGATTGGCAGATTCTCGATGAGCATCATGTTCGGTTAAGAAAGGAAAATTTATTAAATGGGAATGGGCGTACGTATACTATCAGGATAATGACGAGTGACATTTGGGGTAACTCACGGGCGGATTCGGTTACTGTAACTGTACCGAAAATTCTTGACGCGCCCCCAAACAACCTTACCGTGAGCATAACTCCAAATCCAAGTCCGGGGGACTTTGCAATTACTCTTCAATCTGATGATATCCAGACTCCTATACACCTGCGCCTCGTCACAGATCAGGGATTTTTTGTGATTGAATCGAAAAATCATCATTCAGGTGAAACCATTCATTACGGATCGTCACTGAAAAAAGGATTATATTTTCTGGAAGCGAGGCAAGGGCAAACAGTAAAAGTGGTACCATTATTAAGACTGTAATCGAATTTGAGGTTAGAAAAGAGTATTCATCAGATCGATAAATTGCAAAAATTAAGGAAATCGCCTATCATTTGATTAGATACCTGTAAAATCGGGGGAGCTAAAAAAACCTCAGGAATTCCTGGGGTTTTATTTTTTTGTTGAATAAAAGCCAGCGATTAATTCTATAACATTTTTTCAAGTTTATTTATCGATAGTAAATAGCCACGCCCGGCTACCCGTTTCAAAGGTTCGAACTACATAACACAAATCATCGCTACATTCCCGGGAAAATAAGGACCCTGCCATTTCTTAATTTTATTCTCCGACAATTTAGAAATAGTGTAAAAACACTAGCATATTTGTACCATAAAACAAATAGCGCATGTCAAGCCAAATGAAAAATTCGTTACGATTCAAATGCACTTTCGTTAGTGCAATTTTGTTTCATTTAGTACTTAGTGTTAACGCACAAAATGATACCATTAGCAAGCAAAATCAGGCGATGCAGACTTTTGATTCCTATAAAGATGTCGGTTATAACCAGGTCATGCGACCGCAATTTCATTTCACTCCTTTAAAAAACTGGACTAATGATCCTAATGGTATGGTGTGGTACGATGGCGAGTATCACCTTTTTTTTCAGCATAATCCACTTGGCCCCAAATGGGGCAATATGACATGGGGGCATGCAATCAGTACTGATATGGTTCAATGGAAACAATTACCCCATGCAATTTTACCGTATAGCGGTGGTACTATTTTTTCGGGTACTGCTGTGGTTGATCATAACAACAGTCTTGGGAAACAAAAAGGCGATACTAAAACATTAGTTGCCGTTTTCACGTTTGCGAGGGAACCATTTTTTCAGGCAGGTGCCTATAGTACTGATAAAGGAAGAACGTTTCAATTAATCAACAACGGAGCTGCATTAGTACCCAACCAGGGTTTTGACAAAGGCGAGCGCGACCCAAAAGTATTTTGGCATGAGCCTAGCAAAAAATGGGTATTGGTGCTATGGGTTAAACTGGCAGAGAATGCTGGTAAATCATCTGCAACTCCGGGTAAGGTTCGATTTTTTACGTCAGAAAATTTAACCGAATGGAAAGTATCGAGCGATTTTGACAGAGAGTGGGTTTATGAATGTATGGATTTTGTTGAATTACCTGTTGATGGAAATCCTAACAATAAAAAATGGCTGCTTTACGATGCAAGTTTCGATTATGAAATAGGCGACTTTGATGGCAACGTTTTTACCACCGACAAAAAAGTTCTTAAAGGAGATGCCGGAACAAATTTCTATGCTGCGCAGACTTTTAATAACAGCCCCGATCGAAGAACCGTTATGATTGGTTGGATGAGCGATGATACTAATTCTTTTTTGAAAGCGAATATGCCTTTTAATCAACAGATGTCTTTCCCAACAAACATGTCGCTAAAGACAACGGCCGAAGGGGTGCGTCTTTTCCGCTGGCCCGTCAAAGAAATTGAACAACTTTATGTAAAGACTTATTCTTTTAAAAACTTACCCGCAAAAAAGGCAATCAAAAAACTAACTGATATAAACGCTGAACTGCTGG
>JBJXDV010000333.1:0-3190 GCA_046153465.1 Chitinophagaceae bacterium | reverse complement strand
CTTGCGACCAAAGGAAATGGAACGGCAGTGTATAGAAAACTTTGATGGCTGGGCAGCAGTATTTGCAAAGAAAACAGTTGATTTTGAATTTTCTGTTACCAACGAAATTATTGCAAAGGAACGTTTTCGTCATTTTATAAAAGTGCCAGAGTTGGCGTTATTTTATAACGAGATAACAGATTATAAAACTGCCAAACATATCAATCTTGATAAGCCTGAGTTAGATGAACAATTGGTAAACATTCCACCAACACCCGACCAGCAACAATTTATTAAAAACCTGATGGCATTTGCTAAAAGCGGCGATGCCACATTAATTGGAAGAGCTCCATTAACAACTGATGAAGATAAAGGCAGAATGTTAATTGCTACTAACTATGCTAAAAAGATGTCAGCAGATATGCGGTTGATTAATCCGCATTTGTACGAAGACCATCCCAACCATAAAGTAAATATATGTGCCAGAAAAGTAGCAGAACTATATAAACAAAGTACCGCTGTTAAAGGCACACAAATCATATTTAGTGATATTGGTACTCCCAAGCCAAATGAGTTTAATATTTACGATGCTATTAAAAATAAACTGGTTACCGATTTTAATATCCCTTCACACCATATCACTTTTATACACGACTGGACGGACAACCAGAAGCCTGAACTTTTTCGTAAAATGAATAATGGGGATATACGGATTTTATTGGGCAGTACAGAGAAAGCCGGTACCGGCTTAAATGTACAGGAAAAAGTTATTGCAATGCACCACATGGATATTCCGTGGAAGCCTTCGGAACTGGAGCAACGAAATGGAAGAGGGGCCAGGCAGGGAAATATACTGGCAAAGCAGGGTATAATAATAAAGAAAAGAATTTTATTTATGCAGTTGAGAAATCATTGGATAATTATAAATTCAATTTGCTGAAGAATAAACAAACCTTCATCAGCCAGATGAAAAATTGTGAATTGAATGTAAGAAGGATTGATGAAGGAAGTATTGATGAAAAAAGTGGTATGAACTTCTCGGAATACATCGCTATACTTTCCGGCGATACAAAATTGTTGGAGAAATCAAAGACGGAAAAAAAGATAGCTGTCTTAGAGAGTTTACGCAATGCCCATCATAAAGAAATAATACGGTCAAGGTTTCAGTTGGAGAATTTGGAAAGGGAGAAAGAAACTACTCAATCTACTTTGGGTAAATTACTATTAGATGTAACCAAATACAAAAACCAGTTGCAGTTTGATAAAGATGGCACAAAGCAAAACCCCATTCAATTGGATGGTGTTTCCACCGCCGACGCAGAAGCCATTGGCATTCATCTTATCCGCTTATCTGCTAACTGGAAGCCTAAGCCT
Source organism: Chitinophagaceae bacterium (assembly GCA_046153465.1). Lineage (GTDB taxonomy): Bacteria > Bacteroidota > Bacteroidia > Chitinophagales > Chitinophagaceae > Endoryza. The sequence goes on along the minus strand of JBJXDV010000333.1, from coordinate 1,837 downwards.
GATGAAGATGAGAACTTAAAAATAGGTAACCTTTATGGCTTTGATTTATATATCCGCAGGCAAAAAGAAACCTACGAAGACAAAGGCATGTTTGAATACCGCTATCAAAATATTTTTTATGCTGAAAGTACAACATCAGGAATAAAGTATTCATGGAGCCAAGGTCATATCAATATTGACAACCCCAAAATTGCAGCCCGTTATTTTCTCAATGCTATTGACAGGATTGATTCGTTAAAAGAAAAATATCAAAAGAATTTAAAAGAACTGGAAAATAATATTCCTATGCTGCAAAAGATTGTGGCAAAGCCATTTGATAAAGATGATGAATTGGCACAAATAAAAAAAGATGTTTCAAGATTGGAAAGAGAGATTAGTATTAAGATTCAGGAGAATCAGATGAAGGAGCATGTGGTCGCAAATGAAAATCCTGTTGAAGTGAAAGAAACTCCAGTCGTTAAAATGGAAAAGTCACTACTACCTAAGAAGGAAATTATAAACCGGAAAACAAAAGGAGTGAAAATTTAGCTTTTTAAAGAAATGGAGATTCTTTTATTTTGCACAGCTTGTGTTGGGTGCTGGCATTTTGTACTACTTGGTTTTACTATTGTAAAAATATAACGTTATTTGTCTTCACTTAATGTCCATTGCAAGCCTTTAATAAAAGTTGGTATTTGTGTTTCCATATGTCCAAGATTTGAGAATATGTCACTTTTATAAATTAGGTAGTTTGATTGTTTTACTGCTAATTGTTTTGATAGCTGCTCAGATACACTACTTTGTTTTATCATACTTGAATCAGTTGCATTTTCATCTTCTTCCAAACCACCAAACGTAAAATATGCCTTAATTTTTTTGGTTTGTCCAATTTTTTGTGGCGTTACTTCAAACTGGTTTAACAAGTAATATTTATTATAATGAATTGATGGGCTTGCAGCAATATAGCCGCTGAAATTATTGTTTTTGCCTGATAAGCTTTGCAAAAGTGCATAAGCAGAGAAATACCCACCTAAGGAGTGGCCTGCTAAAACTCTTTTTGATGTGTCTGTGTAATAACCTTTGTCTATAAAAGGTATTAGTTCGTTATTGATACAGTTTAAAAATTTGTCTGCACCGCCACTAATTGCCATTTGGTACTCAGGAATTGCAACTGGGTATGTGTAATCTCTGTTTCGCAATGAATCCATTGTCGGAAAATCTTTGTAGCCTATTCCAACTAAAATAACAGAAGGTGCTAATCCAACTTCAGAATATTTGTTAATTGTAGTTGCAACAATATCAAAATACAAGTTTGCATCTAAAAGATAAACAACAGGATATTTTTCTTTCTTTTGGGGATTATATTCGTTTGGTAGACTTACAAATATTGAGAGGCTGTCAGAAATATTTTTAGAGTAAAAGCGTATTTCAGTTTTTTTCTCAACTATATTGGTCTGTACCTTTTTATCATTGTTTTGATTGCATCTAATTATACAACTTAGAATTGCAAAGAATACAAAATATTTTGTCATAATGTTATTTGTCTAAATTTTAGTTTAGTATCCGCTATGCTTGCAGCCAACTCAAAAATAGACGAAAATTTTGAATATGTTTCAGCGGTGACATGCAATCCTGGTAAAACAAAAAAATAAAACCCCCTAAAAGGGGATTTTATAAATACCAGATGTATTACTAATGAAAATTTGCTTACTACTAATGTGAACATACTTACCAGATGAAGGAATAAAATAAACAGTAGTAATAACCGGAAGGCCCATAGACCATGGCACATAAGAACCAATTAACTGAAACATGATTTTGAAATTTAATGATGAAAAAATGAATAAAAAAAAAGCCC
>JBJXDV010000332.1:0-11474 GCA_046153465.1 Chitinophagaceae bacterium | reverse complement strand
ATAAAAGGAATAAGTCTATCTAAGGTTTGAAACACTAATATTCCTATTTTTGCGCTACATCATTTAATAATAAGCGTATAAAGGTATTGCATGAATTTCAATCTTTCCCAGATTCCAGATCGAATTAAAAAACCGCGCACTACGGGAATTACAATGGTTATGGACAAAGGACTTAGTATTCCCGAAGTACATAATTTTATGAGCGTTGCAAATCCACATGTTGATATCGTTAAACTCGGATTTGGTACTTCGTTTGTAACGCCTAACCTGAGAGAAAAGATAGAAGTATATCATTCCTATAATATGCCCATTTATTTTGGTGGTACATTGTTTGAGGCGTTTTTGATCAGAAATCAGTTTGAAGAATATATTTCCGTATGTAAAGATTTTGGTATTAGTTATATGGAAGTAAGTGATGGATCTATTACAATTCCCCACGCTGAAAAATGTGGATATATTGAAAAACTCACAAAGTATGGAACTGTTTTGAGTGAAGTCGGAAGTAAAGATGCTGCGCATATTCTGCCGCCTTACAAATGGATTGAACTTATGCAGGCTGAATTAAAAGCCGGATCAACGTATGTTATTGCGGAGGCCAGGGAGGCTGGTAATGTAGGTATTTATCGTGGAAGCGGCGAAGTTAGAGAAGGATTGGTGCAGGAGATACTTACACAAATTCCCGGAGAAAAAATATTATGGGAAGCCCCACAAAAGCCACAGCAATTATATTTTATAGAACTATTGGGTGCAAATGTAAACCTTGGAAATATTGCACCAAGTGAAATCATTCCATTAGAAACAATGCGTATTGGATTACGTGGCGATACATTTAGTTTGTTTTTGAACAAAGAATCTCACCAATGAGGAGGTTTGGATTGATAGGATTTCCTTTAGGGCATTCTTTTTCCAAAAAATATTTCGCTGAAAAATTTCTTAAAGAAAAAATTATTGATTGCGTCTACGATTCTTTTCCACTTGAATCCATAGAAGAGGTTCCTTTTTTGCTTAAAAAATATTCAGACCTGATTGGATTGAACATCACGATACCTTATAAAGAAAAGGTAAAAGTCTACCTTGATACCTATTCAAAAGTTGTGAATGAAACAGGTGCGTGTAATTGTATTCATATTGTAAAAGGAAAATTAATTGGCCATAATACAGATGTTACCGGTTTTCAACAAACGCTTCAAAATAGTTTTTCCTCATTACCCTCCAGTGCACTTATTTTAGGAACGGGTGGTTCATCGAAGGCGGTAGCATATGTGCTAAAGCAATTAAATATCGATTATATTTTTGTCTCCCGCAATCCATCTGCAGCAACTATTTCCTATGAGCAGTTATCAAAAGACGTCATAAATCAATCACTGCTTATTATCAATACAACTCCATTAGGCATGTATCCTCATATCGTTGAAGCACCTCCTATTCCATACGAGGCAATCGGCGCTAACCATTGCCTTTTTGACCTTATTTATAATCCGGAAGAAACCTTGTTTTTACAAAAAGGGGCTGCCCGGGGTGCGTCTGTTCGAAATGGATTAGAGATGCTTAAAATTCAGGCAGAAGAATCCTGGAGGATCTGGAATAGCGAATAGGTATTTGCAAACTTGTTGACTTCTTCGGAGCCCACCAATTCAATCACGCTAATTTTTGCTTTACGTCTTCAGGCAAGCCCGCCACTTTTTTTGTACCGTAATCATAACAAATCATACTCGTTTTTGCCATCACGGCAATTATTTTTTTATCCGATGTTTCCTTTTCGAATTTATAAAGAAGATCAAATCCAATTCTTGAAAAATCATTTGCAGTAACAGAAATTTTTACTTTATCTCCATAGAAAAGTTCTGCCTTAAATTCTACCACTAAGTCACTCATAATTAAACCTACGCCTCCCAATGCCAATTCTTTAAAACCATGATGTTCCAGGAACTGTAACCTTGCTTCATGAATAAGAGACACAATTGAATCATTACCGGCATGACCCCCATAGTTAATATCTGTAATTCTTATTGGAATTAAAACGCTAAAAGAATAGCTATCGGGCTGTTCAAGTTTAATCCGGCTCATACTAAAAATTAGGAATAAAATTACTAATTAAATAAAGAAAACACTACCAATCAGCTTTCAATTATCGTTGCAGTTTATTTGAAATCTATTAAGGGAAGATAAAACTAAACATGCATGAGCTGTAACAATCTTAAAATAGTTTTAATAATGTTGGGGGACGAAAGGTACCCGGAAATCAATCTTTGATTAATTCTCTTAATTCAAGAATATCGAAAAAAGTAGCACAGCTTGGAGAAAAGTTACCTTGCTGGAGAATTTTTGCTCTCCACTCTTCAAAGCGTTTTTTCCAACTCATACTCTGGCGGATAAGCAGATCGAGGTATTCTTCTTTCTCAACGATGTTGCTATTGTTTAGCGAAGGTAGAAAATTAGCAAACTTGGAGGATATCCGTGTTTGTTGACCATTAGGACCAGTAACTGTAATATAATTATTAGCTTGGCTGGTAAGCAAACTCATATCCATTATTATTTTTCCATCAGCATCCCGAATTACAGGCGCAACGATAGACGCTTCGTCCGTAGCATCAACTACTTGAAACGATTGCAGAGCAACCGCTTTGAACGATGGTTCATTATAATCAACTTCATACAAAGGCACTTGAGTTTTTGCAACTATCGAAACAATTCTTTCTTTAATTGGAAATTGATTTTCTTTTTTTGGAGTATTGTCATCCTTAACAAAACCATCTATAGCTTTTTTAACGGGTTGGTCGTTCGTCTCAGATTTTTTATCTAAAGATTTATTTTCCGCAGCCAGGTTTTCTTTTTTATCAGCGGCGCTAAAGTTTTTAAGAAAAAATAAAACGGAAGTGATTATTACTCCTGTAATAATTGCTGCTGCTGCGAGCCTTTTCCAATTAAAATCAATTCGTTTTGCTTTTTTTTCAGGCTCATTTTCTTTTTCAAGTTCTGATAAAATGGAGTGCCATTGATTTATTGGTGGGTCGAGAACTGTATCGAACAACTTGTTTGATAACTTACTGTCTATACAATCAAACTCCCTGTCTAACCTCTGAGAAATGAATTCCCAGGTGCCCTTCGGAGGAGGTATCTCGTATTCGAGTAGCTTATGTTGGGTATTAACGGGCATAGAGATAATAGTTTTATCGGGTATAGGATTTTTGTGTATCGGAAAGGTACTGAGCTATTTTCTTTTGTAAAATTGATTTCGATCTTGCCAGTTGCGATTTACTGGTTCCTTCACTGATTCCAAGCAATACACCAATCTCTTTATGTGAATATCCCTCCACCACATATAAATTAAACACTGTTTTATACCCTGGAGATAATTCCTGAATGATATTCAGTACATCTTTCTGTGCCAAACTGTCCAGTGCCGAAATATCAGAATCTTCAATAGTACTCTCTTCTTTCTCACTAACACTACTAAGCGCAAGTGATTTTTTTCGAAAATGCTCAATAGAAGTGTTTACAAATATTCGACGAATCCAACCTTCAAAGGAACCTTCCGAGCGAAATCGGTGTAAATTTCTGAACACTTTAATAAATCCTTCCTGCAATAGATCCTGAGCATCATCCGCATTGTTGGCATATCGGAAACATACGGCATACATTTTAGGTGAAAAACGACGATACAACTCCTCCTGCATTTTTCGGTTTCCTTCAATACATCCATTAATTAAGTCGATTTCATCTGTTATATGGTTGCTTAAAGGGTTCAACTTTTAAGTATAAAACGATTATTTTAATAATTTTTCAATGCTTTTACGCCTTCTTGCAAAAATATAACCAATTTATCCGCGGCCTTTTTGCGGTGACTAAAGGATGTTTTTTCTTTCATATCCATTTCTGCAAAACTACGGTTACTTCCGATTGGATAAAATACAGAATCGTATCCAAACCCCTTTAACCCTTTTGGTTCATATCCTATTATTCCCTCGCAAATTCCATCAAATAAATACTCTTTCCCCTCCCATCTTAAGGAAATAACCGTACGGAACCGGGCCGACCGGTTGCTGCTATCCTTTAAGTTCTTTAATAATTTGGCTATATTATTCTCAAACAATTTTTCATCCCCAGCATACCTGGCGCTTTTTACGCCTGGTTCTCCATTAAGAGCACTTACTTCTAACCCAGTGTCTTCACTAAAACAATTTTGTCCGGTAAGGGCATGAATAACCCCGGCTTTTTCGGATGCATTTGCTTCAAGGGTATCAAAAGGTTCTGGAATATCAATGTTAACACCCGCCTGAAGCAGACTTATCACTTCTATTTTTTCTCCAATTGCCAGTTGAATTTCCGACACCTTATGTTGATTATTGGTAGCAAAAATTAGTCTAAACATCGTTGAATATTAAAGTCGGCACTTTTTTAAACCTGAAAAATTTTTCGTAAACATACCCATAATTTACTTTTTAGCAATTTGCTGTCTTCATTTTCCTGGTTTAGTTCGGATAAGGATGGAGTAGATAAAAATGTAATGGAATCGTATTCCTGGGGCTTAAAAAAAGGAAAGTTTACTGGTAAACTAATTTCCTCGGTGCTTACACCAAAGAGTAGTATATATTTTGGTTGAAGCTGTTCTCTTAACAATTTTATTTCAATTCTTTGCTGGGAATAATTCAAAATAGCACAATCTTCTGCATTTGTTTTACAAGCTTCCATGATACGGCTAATAAACTTCAAATGATGATCAGGTATTATTTCTTCGTTGACAAAATTTACAATTATTGAAATATGGTTTTTGTGGTTGCCGAAATATGAATAATTATTCCCGATAACTATTTCAGGTTGTTTATTGCTAAAGGGCAATTCTCCTTCTGTTTCTATCAATACCTTATTATATAAGCCGGCAATTGAAATAGGGGGAAGAACAAGTTTTTCGAAATTCACTTTTCAAAATAATTTTTGATATAAATAAAAATAATTTTAACACGCTAAGGTAAGGTTGATCGTCCGAACCAAATTACCAATAATACGTTGTTTTTTTATTAGAATAACTGTTTCAGTATTGCATAAATCATTCAATACAATAAGTTTTCCTAACATTCGTTCGGAAATAGTGTGGTTGTTATTTGCGAGGTATATTCTTTGTTCGTTACTTTGCCCTAATTAATGTTTAATATGTTAGATATTTATAATATTCCGATTATAAGGGCTGAGAAAACTAAGTTGAATGATTTTCCTCTTCAAAATCTACCGTTTGGTAAATTTTTTACAGATCACATGCTTGAGGCAGATTTTGAAAATGGCGAGTGGAAAAATATTGAAATAAAGCCCTACCAACCCTTATTGATAAACCCTTCTCTTGCTGCACTGCACTATGGCCAAGCTATTTTTGAAGGCATTAAAGCATATAAAGATTCTTTGGGAAATGCGCTTATTTTTCGGCCCTTTGATAATTACAAACGCTTCAATATTTCCGCAGAAAGAATGCAGATGCCGACTGTTCCTGAAGAAATTTTTATTGAAGGAATGCGCCAATTAGTCAAAATCGATTCAAATTGGATACCTTCTTATGAAAATCATTCGCTTTATATAAGGCCCTTTATGTTTTCTTCCGACGAAATGATTGGCGTTCGCCCCTCCGACCGGTACAAGTTCATGATAATATTAAGTCCAACCGGTCCTTATTATACAGCCCCTATGCGTATTTATGTGGAAGAACAATATACTCGTGCTTGCCCTGGTGGAAGCGGGTTTGCAAAAGCCGCTGGAAATTATGGTGCCGCCATGTTGGCCACAGCCGAAGCAAAAAAACAGGGATATGATCAGGTATTATGGACAGACGCCTTTGAGCATAAATATGTACAGGAAATTGGAACGATGAATGTTTTTTTTGTAATAGAGAATAAAGTAATTACACCCGATCTTAACTCTGAAACGATATTAGCTGGTGTTACAAGGGATAGCGTTATTACTATCTTAGGTGAAATGGGATTTGAAGTGGAAGAACGACCATTAAGCATTGATGAACTAATAGAATCTTATAAAGCGGGCAACTTGCAGGAAGTATTTGGTACCGGTACTGCTGCCACCATATCAATCATAAAAGAATTAAAGTATAGAGATTTTGTTATGAACTTTAATTCAACCAATTGGAAAACTGCACCCGCGTTAAAAACAAGATTGGATTCAATTCGTTCGGGAAACGCACCTGATCAATATAATTGGTTATTTAAAGTGTAAATTTTAGTCGAAGATTTTAGTCGATTCATCGAATAGGGTAGACAGTTAATTCTGTCTACCCTATTCGTTTTCGGCTCATTCCATCACAACTTAATTTTTTTATTAATATATTTTATAAGTGCTATTGCTTATCGATCGAAGGGATACTATGTTTGTTACGGAAAATACGGTTCATTAGAAGGCTGCAGCTCGTTGTTGCTTCTTTAAAAGGATGGTGTTTTTTGATCCGAATCATATTTAATAATTGATCGTACCATGAAATCAAAATTTACCCTAATCTGGGTTATTGTTTCTAGTTTCTTAACTCTTTCTTCAAAAACAACAATAGCTCAATGTAATGCAACGGTGAATGTCTCAACTGTTGAATCGAGATGTAAGGCCACCGGAGAAATTAATTTTTCTGTGACCGGCGGTTCAGGAAATTACAATTACACGGTAACAAGAGGTGCTGTTTCTTCGGTGACCTCTTCCAATAAGGTGAGTGGTTTACCAGCCGGTACATATAAAACAGAGGTTAAAGATTTGGTTACTGGTTGTGTTTATTCAATGCCTGACGTGGTAGTAACTGGAAATTATCAGGACCCTCGTTTTCAACTTGCCGTTACAGATGTTACATGTATTAATGGGGCTGATGGATCAATTTCAGTTATGACTCAGCAATTCGGTCGCGGACCATTTGCCTATACTATTATTGCTCCATCTGTTTCAACGGTTGGTACTTCAAACAGTACCGGTACATTTACCAATTTAATTCCGGGAAATTATTTTGTTCGTTTGTCGGATTCTTGTGGTGGCATACAAACAAGGTCAATCGTTGTATCAAATTATAATTGGTGGATTTCTGCCAGTACAGTAACTAAAGTGGGATGCGACCAGGCAACAGCAACGCTCACACTTCAGGATAGTAAAGGCAACACCAATCTTGTGGGTACAACCTTTAATGGCTATCAATATGGGGCAGTGCGTTCGCCGGGTGATACGTCATGGTCTAACTCAAGATCATTTACTTTCTCTAAAGGTACATTGCGTTCAATAACACTGATAGCGAAAGATCTTTGTGGAAATATTAAAACGCTAAACTGGACTGATAACAAAAAGCCGCGGGTAGACACTGACGTTTCGATTTCTAATAAGGCATGTACCGATTTCAGGGCAACTATTACTGATCAAACCAACCTTACCAACCCTCAATATTGTTTGTATAATTCTGTCAATGTTCAAATAGCCTGTAATGGAACCGGCGTTTTTAATAATATTCCTTATGGTTCTTATTGTATCACTATTCAAGATATTTGTTACGATACCACTATTAACCGTTGCTTTACCGTTAGTCAACCAACACCAGCAGTAGCGGCAAACGTTACAAAGAGTAATATTACCTGTTCTGATTTTACAGCTACTGTAACTGGTCAACAAAACCTGACAAGTCCTGCTTATTGTTTATTTAATAGCGCCAATGTACAGGTAGCTTGTAATTCAACCGGGGTATTTAATAACCTTCCATTCGGTCTTTATTGCATTCAAATTACTGATGGATGTACAGGCATAGTTATAAATCGTTGTTTTATACAGTATCCGTATGTGCCAGTTGTTGGGGCGGCAGTAAGTATTACCAATCTTGATTGTTCTGATTTTACAGCTACTATTGGCGGACAAGGAAACCTAACCAATCCTCAATTCTGTATTTATGATGGTAATGGAGTTCTTGTAGCATGTAACTCAACGGGAATATTTGATGGCTTACCGTACGGTAGCTACTGCATAAACGTAAAAAATGATCCTGTTTGTTATGACACAACCATTGTTCGTTGTTTTACAGTTTCACATCCACTTCCTTCTGTTGCTGCTTACATATCAATCAGCAATAAAAATTGTACAGATTTCACCGCTACCGTTACTGGCAAGCAGAATCTTAATAAGCCAGAATATTGTTTATACGATAATAATGGAGTACAAGTTAGTTGTAATAACTCGGGTCAGTTTGATAATGTTCCTTATGGAACTTATTGTATCAGAATTGTAAACGACCCAACCTGTTATGATACCACGATCCAACGTTGTTTTACTGTAACCAGACCTGTACCTTCCGTTAATTCTACTGTTCAAATCAGCAATAAAGCATGTGGAACTTTTACTGCAACCATTACTGGCCAGCAAAATTTGACTAATCCACAGTATTGTCTATACGATAATAATAATGTTCAGATCAGTTGTAATAATTCAGGGGTATTTACCAATGTACCTTATGGATCTTATTGCATTAACGTGGTGAATACCTGTTATGATACTACAATTGTGCGTTGTTTTACCGTAGCACCAATTCCCATGGGGCTTACCGTTACTTCAACGGTATCTTGTACAATCGGAACTACCAATTTATCTTGTTCATGGATTGGCTCGTCTGCACCCTACCAGGTATATGTTTTTAATCCGGGAGGTATTCAGGAAGCCCAATATACCGGGGGTGGTACCTCTGCTACATTTAGCAACTTAGCTTCATTGCCAGTTGGCCTTCGCTATAAGATCGTGGTATTAGATAATTGCGGTAATAGCGACACAACGCTTGTTACTCCTTTGGCATCGGCTTTGAATAAAACTATTAATGCAAATTCAAAATGCCCTAGCGGCCAGTGGCAAAATGGTGCTGGTGACCTTGATATATTTTGCCAGTATAATAGTGGATGGGTTGTACCTAAAATTATTAGAAAAGGCTCATCGGTGGTAAACATCACCTATAATTTCAATAGTGGTAGCAATTTTACGTTCACTACCATGGAGCCTGATACCTATATAATCGAATACACTTTACAGAATTGTTCAAATAAAGTGTACGATACGTTTACACTTAACTCGTATACATTTCCAAGTTTAGACCAATCCGCTGTATACGTTTGTAATAATGCAAGCTTTGGTGTGAATGCGGTAGTGAATGGTGGCCTAGCGCCCTTTACCTATGAAATTATAGGAAGCTTTCCAACCACTCCTAGTATTGTGTCGTCGCCGCAGGCATTACCTTCATTCAACCTCAATACAGGAAGTAGTTATTCACTTGTTCGCCTACGCTCGATAGATGCTTGCGGAAATGCAACTATTAATGACGCAAGTATTCTTCCTTTGGGTAATACAATTATCAACGCAACTTCTGATTGCTTTTATAATAATATCAACTTAATTGCTGAAACTATACCTAATGCAACTTACACCTGGTATAAGAAAACAAGCGCTACGGATAGTATAGAGATAGCTACCAATCAATCATATAATATTCCTTATATGCTACCTTCCGATTCGGGTATTTATGTTTGTAAAACTTCGGTAAACTTTGGTTGTTTAACCAGAATTTCATATTTCAATCTTACAGGTTTATGCGGCAGTTTTCTATTAGCTGAAAACGATTTGTCTTTTAAAGCTTCTCTTAAAAATGACAGGACAGAACTGCAATGGTTAACCGGCAGTAATTTTAGTGCTGATGAATTTGTAATTGAAAGGAGTACCGACGGACGAACTTATAAGGCTATTACTACCGTTAAGGCGGCACCGATTAGTACTTCCAAACATCAGTACTTATATACAGATAATTCACCTGAATTTGGTAAAAACCATTACCGTATTAAAATTATAAAGAGAAATACGGGTAATAATTATTCAAAAATAATTGTACTAACCAGAGGTAATAGTAATGCCATCTCCGTACATCCGAACCCCGTTGATGATCATTTCCAAATTCAATTTAATGGGGTAGCATCTGGGATCTATTCGGTAAGTTTAATTAATGCAACTGGAGGTCTTATGCATATGCAATCACTAGCCATCGTAAGCGGAGAAACGAAGAATATTCAACGACCTGCCGGAGCGAAGGCTGGCACCTATTTCCTTCATATCTGGAATAAAGAAATGAATAGTCGACAGGTTATTAAATTAATATTCCGTTAAGCTTAAATTAGAATTTAACTAACTAATTATTTCAATGGAAGTGGTGGCTTTAGTCGATCACTTCCATTTTTTTCTAAAATAGATGACAACATCTTTTAGTTCTATTTTTTCATTTAGCTTCTTTCAAGTCTCGCGATCATCCTTTTGTCAAGAGATACTCGGTGGTTTGGTGTTTTTCAGGATATGCAACAGGAAAACGGAAATAGCGATCTTTAATCGTAGTTTACCTGGTTAAATAAATCAAATTCTAGCCGAAGATACTTGCTCCCTTAGAGATATTTATGAAAGGCGATGGGCCTCGGTATAAATCCTATTTATTTCACTAAATAGCAACTTAAACCCCTGCATTCGCTTTTTTATTAAGCCTTTTAGGCTGTTCCTAGAATTTGTGGACGAAAAATCGATATTTTTTCTCTCCTTTTTTTCGTTTTAAGGCAAAAGCCCTTACCTTCGCCGTCCCAAAATAAAAGGTCAATAATGCCTACCATTCAACAATTAGTACGTAAAGGAAGACAAATAATAAAGGCGAAAAGTAAATCCAGAGCATTGGATAGTTGCCCATTTCGTCGTGGAGTATGTACCCGTGTGTATACAACAACGCCAAAGAAACCAAACTCAGCGTTACGTAAAGTAGCTAAAGTACGCTTAACAAATAAAGTGGAGGTGATTGCCTATATACCCGGAGAAGGCCATAACCTGCAGGAACACTCGATTGTATTGGTGAGGGGTGGTCGTGTTAAGGATTTACCAGGGGTACGTTATCATATTGTTCGTGGTAGCTTGGATACAGCCGGTGTAAAAGATCGTAAGAAGAGCCGTTCTAAATATGGTACAAAACGTGAAAAAGCTAAAAAATAATTAATCGCATTCAAATTTTTCAATAAATGAGGAAGACAAAAGCCAAAAAGATTCCCTTAGCCGCAGATGCCAGGTACAATGATGTGCTGGTAACCCGTTTTGTAAATAACCTGATGTGGCAGGGCAAAAAAAATACAGCATTCACGATATTTTATGATGCTATTGACAAGGTTGCAAAAACAACCAGTGAAAATGGATATGAAGTATGGAAGAAAGCCCTAACCAATTTAACTCCTGCTGTAGAGGTTAGAAGCCGGCGTATTGGTGGTGCTACTTTTCAAATACCTGCGGAAGTACGTGCAGAAAGGAAAGTTTCTCTGAGTATGAAATGGCTGATACGTTACAGCCGCGAAAGAAACGGAAGAAGTATGGCCGAGAAATTAGCCAATGAAATTGTTTCTGCAGCAAAAGGTGAAGGAGCAGCCTTTAAGAAGAAAGAAGATACACATAGAATGGCGGAAGCAAAT
>JBJXDV010000331.1:0-3310 GCA_046153465.1 Chitinophagaceae bacterium | reverse complement strand
GGTTAGAATAAGCAGAAGCTATAAGCTTCATTCAACAATAAGCCTTTAATGATAACCAGCCAGTGAATATAAATGCTATGCTGAATGCTGTTCTGTATTCGCTATCTTTCTGATTCATATCACTTGGGCTTATCCAAATAATATTGTATAATATTGAATATATGAAAAAGCATTACTTAATAGCCATTCCGCTAGCAATAATCGCGGCCTGTTCCTCTAAACTAAATCCACAAAAAGAGTTTAACCAGTCATTGTTCAAAGCGTATGATCACACCGCAGAAAATTTGTTTTCAAAAAATATAGAAGGACCAGCTGTTGATAATAGCGGTAGACTGTTTGTTGTAAACTATCAGCAGGATGGCACAATTGGGTTGGTAAATTCGGATGGCAGCGTTGAATTGTTTGTAACCTTGCCAGGCAAAAGTATTGGCAACAGTATTCAGTTCAATAGCGTTGGAAATATGCTGATAGCTGATTTCGCGGCCCACAATATTTTAGAAGTAAACAGTCTCACCAAAGAAGTGAGCGTATATTGCCACGATGATCTTTTTAATCAGCCCAATGATATTTGTATCAATAAAAAAGGTATTATTTTTGCGTCTGATCCAAATTGGCAAAAACAAACAGGGCAGATTTGGAGAATAGGGTTGGATCGAAAAGCTTTTTTGTTGAAAGGAGATATGGGCACTACCAATGGAATTTGCTTAAGCCCCGATGGAAAAATATTATACGTAAATGAAAGTGTGCAGCGCCGGATCTGGGCATTTGATGTTGATGAAAAAGGGAATATAAGTAACCAGCGTATTTTTGCCGTTTTTAATGATTTTGGTTTCGATGGAATGAAATGTGACGTAAGGGGAAATTTATATGTGGCTCGTTATGGCAAAGGAACAATTGTGGTTATGAATCCCCAGGGAAAACAAGTTCAGGAAATAACCTTAAAAGGAAAAGATGTAAGTAACCTTACTTTTGGTGGAAAAGATTACCGAACCTGTTTTGTTACCCTGCAGGATCGAAAAGGAATGGAAAAATTCAGATCAGATGTGCCGGGTAAGTAACAGGAAGCACTAAGCGAATTAATACCTTATTCTAAATAAAATAAAACCGGATCGATTGAAATCTTTCATTAATAAGAAACTAGTTGTTGGCTTGTTGCTTTGCGGTAATTTTTATTCTTTTTCACAAAACAACCTGCCCACTTGCGGCTGGTCATTTCCATCCACTGAGTTATCGGCAGTAACAAAGCAGTACACTGCTGATAAAAAATTGCAACAACTTATTCAGCGTTTACTGGTAGAAGATACAGATACGTTATATACATTGCCCATCGTAGTACACGTAATTCATACCGGTGGGGCAATCGGATCACCCGATAATCCATCCGATGCACAAATAAATGCAATGATACAGGTACTCAACAATTCCTGGCGGAAATTGGGTGCTCCCTACGGTGGCGTAGATATGAAAATACAATTTCAACTAGCCCTTCGTGCTCCAGGTTGCGGAACTACAACAGGAATTAACAGGATAAACGGAAGTAGCGTCACAAACTATGTTTCAGGGGGAATCGGGATTGATGGATTTATTGGAAGCGCAGATCAGCGCCTGGTTAAAAATTTAAGCAGGTGGTCGAATGCAGATTACATTAATATTTGGATTGTAAATAAAATTAATGGTTCAAGTACGAATATCGGTGGATATGCCTATTTCGCACAATACAGCGATGCGGAATTGGATGGAATTGTTATGAATGCGTTATATGCAAATGGAACTAACAAAACGATAGCGCACGAAATGGGGCATGTATTTGAATTGTATCACACTTTTTATGATGACGCGTTCGAAACCAATTGCCCGCGGATAGATTCCTGTAATTTTTATAGCGACCGCGTTTGTGACACCGAAGGAAGTAAAATAGAATTTTCGTGTACTAATACCATTAATAGTTGTACCGGCGCGGGCTATACCATCGCTGATGCTGTAAACAATTATACTGTATTGAATAATTACATGAATTATACAAACTGCGCCTGGATGTTTACACTTGGTCAAAAACAGCGCGTACGAGCTGCATTATTGACTTTTCGTCCGGGCCTTATAAATTCTGGTGGGCTGATCAATATACCTGGAGTTACTCCGGCGATTGCGTGTATTCCAACAGCAATTTTTGGGTTATCGCCTTTTTTTGGAGTTGAACGGGTTGAATTTAATACCATTAATGTATACTCGAATTCCAGCGAAGGGGATCGTTCAATGTATATTGACAGAACCTGTAATCAACAAACTACTGTGGCTAAAGGACAGACTTATCCATTAAAAGTAGTTGGCAGTTATGGAAATTATCATTCCATCAAAGTATTTATCGATTACAATAATGATGGAGACTTTGCAGATATCGGGGAATTGATACTTACTGATTATAAAGATACGGCCCTCGTGAATATAACAATTCCTGCCAGTGGGGTACAAACTGGTATTCCCTTACGGTTACGAATAATTGCAGATAATCCTGCGCCGGGATTTCCGACCTATCCAACAGCTTGTCAATTAAATGGTACAATTTCGGAGGGAGCAGGACAGGTGGAGGATTTCTCGGTTATAATTGCTAACGCTTCAATACAATCAATAGGAACGGGTGCATGGAATAATCCAGCAATCTGGAATTGTAATTGTATTCCTACGGCCACCGATCAGGTTACCATTAAAGCTGGTCATACAATAACTATTACACAGGCAATGGGATTGGTAGAATGTACCCGGTTAATTATTGAGACTGGAGGGAATTTTACACTGAATACCAATGCAACCTTCAGGCAACGCAATTAGGTGAATTGCGGTTAAAGAATTACTACTTCGTTGATGGTCTTTTCGCCTAACGCTTCATTTACCCGTTGAATAATACTTTCTTTTTGAAAAAGCAATTCCTGTTTCAACGGAGCCATATGGGTGGTAATATAGAGACTGGTACCATGAATTTGAATTTTTTCTGTGTAGCGGGCAATTGTTTTACCCATTATTTTTTCCCAGGCTTCCTCAATTTGTAAGGCCTGTACAGAACCTTTCAACCGGCTTTTATTTAAAAATTGTTTTAAGGCATCCCCCATGGAGTACTCACTCATGCAGTAAAGATAATTATAAAATAAACTGAATTTCAAATCAAAAAGAAAACGACATCTACCATGATTGACAATAGTACTTTTTTCAAGTATCATCGATCAGAAATTATTCATGTATAAATCAACAATGTTTATAATTCAAGCATTTGATAGCTCATCGATAGTCTGTCAAAATGTTGCTTAATCCGATCAGG
>JBJXDV010000330.1:0-2679 GCA_046153465.1 Chitinophagaceae bacterium | reverse complement strand
TTATTTTGGCTGAATAAAATTATTTGATAATCATGGCAACATCTGCAATTTTCCTGGTAGCAATTCTTGGCCTGGGTTTTTTAATAACCTTCCAGATAGCAAAAGCTAGTGAATACGTATCTGTGCTGAAAGGTGAAAAGAAAGCCTTTGAACAAAGTAACAGAGTGAATGCTTTCCTAATGGTGGTTTTTCTGGTGCTTGGCCTGATTGGCGTATGGTGGTGCAATGAATTGTTTTATAAAAAAACATTGTTGCCTTATCCTTCAGCTTCAGATCATGGCGAAAAAATTGATAGTATGTTGCGCATCACAATAATAATTACAGGCGCTGTATTTTTCCTGACTCAAATTCTACTATTCTGGTTCGCTTATAAGTATCAACATAAAGAAACAAAGAAGGCGTATTATTTCGTGCATAGTACAAAGCTAGAAGCTATATGGACGACCATACCTGCCATCTTTCTAAGTGTGCTTGTTGGATTTGGTTTGTATTATTGGTTCCAGATAACCGGCGAAGCCCCTGAAAATTCTCTTAAAATAGAAGTTACTGGCAAACAGTTTGGATGGATTTTTCGTTATGAAGGGAAGGATAAGAATTTTGGAAAAAAGTATTTTAGAAATATTGATGAAACCAATGGAAACCAGCTGGGGCTTATTTGGGATGATCCTGCTTCAAAAGATGATATTGTTGTAACACAAACAATGTATGTAGTAAAAGATCAGCCGGTAAAGTTAATTATTGGATCGAGAGATGTAATTCATGATGTGGGTCTTCCGCACTTCCGTCTTAAAATGGATGCGGTGCCGGGTACGCCCACTACAATGTGGTTTACGCCTAAATATACAACCGATGAAATGAAGAAGATAACGAATAACCCTGATTTTGAATATGAGATTGCCTGTGATCAAATGTGCGGGAATGGCCATTATTCTATGAAGGGAATTTTAAAAGTAGTATCCCAATCAGAATTTATTTTATGGAGAGCACAGCAAAAACCGGCATATGCACTTGCGTTTCCTGCAGAGGAACCGGTAAAAAGTGTTGATACCACGGTGAAAGCAACTGCTGCTATTTCGATAAAGCAGAAGGATAAATAAATTAAACGGATATCCAATAAACCTAATTTTTCGACTATTAAAATTTTTATCATGAGCAACGAAGCAGTATTGCAAGGTTCGCACGAAGTAGTCACCACTCATGACGTGCACCAAGATGAGCACCATGTTCACCATCATAAAGAAACATTTATTACCAAATATGTTTTCAGCCAGGATCATAAAACAATTGCCAAGCAATTTTTGATTTCGGGTATGATATGGGCAATTATTGGCGGATTGATGTCGGTATTGTTCCGGTTGCAATTAGGATACCCCGATTCTACATTCCCCTGGTTAGAAGATATATTGGGTCGATGGGCAAAGGGAGGAAAGATAAATGCGGAAAATTATTATGCGCTCGTAACCATGCACGGAACCGTATTGGTATTTTTTGTGTTAACGGGTGGATTGAGCGGCACATTTGCCAACTTTTTAATTCCATTGCAAATTGGTGCTCGCGACATGGCATCTCCGTTTTTAAATATGTTGTCCTACTGGTTCTTTTTCATGGCCAGTGTGGTAATGCTTTCTTCACTGTTTGTACAAACAGGTCCTTTTAGCGGGGGATGGACAGCTTATCCACCATTAAGTGCATTGGGCGACGCATCCCCGGGATCGAAAGTCGGGATGGATTTATGGATTACCTCCATGTCATTGTTCGTGGTATCCTCCTTGTTAGGGGGCCTTAACTATATTTCAACCGTACTCAATCTTCGCACAAAGGGAATGGGAATGACCCGTTTGCCGTTAACAATTTGGTCACTATTCTTTACTGCCGTACTGGGAGTATTATCGTTCCCAGTATTATTGTCTGGTTTAATACTTCTCTTATTCGATCGCCATGCAGGTACCAGTTTTTACCTTTCTGATATTTATATAGGAGGTGTTGGAGCTTTACCGAATGAAGGTGGTAGCGCAATATTGTTTCAGCACTTATTCTGGTTCCTGGGTCACCCCGAGGTATATATTATATTATTACCTGCAATGGGGATGTCTTCCGAAATACTATCAGTCAATTCCCGCAAACCTATCTTCGGGTATATGGCGATGGTAGGATCTTTATTTGCGATTTGTATCCTGGCCTTCCTCGTTTGGGCACATCATATGTTTGTAACCGGATTAAATCCTTTCCTTGGATCCGTATTTGTGTTATTAACATTATTGATTGCGGTCCCATCTGCGATAAAAGTGTTTAACTGGTTAACGACTCTTTGGAAAGCAAATATCCGGTTCACACCGGGAATGATGTTTGCCCTTGGTTTTGTAAGCCTCTTTATTTCTGGTGGATTAACAGGTATCTGGTTAGGAAACTCAACCCTTGATCTTCATTTACATGATACCTACTTTGTTGTTGCGCACTTTCATATTGTGATGGGCGTTAGTGCCTTCTTCGGTATGTTTGCAGGTGTTTATCATTGGTATCCTAAAATGTATGGTCGTTATTTGAACAATACAATGGCCTATATTCATTTTTGGGTAACGCTGGCTGGTGCTTATATGATTTTCTGGCCCATGCATTACGAAGGATTAGCGGGTATGCCGCGTCGTTATTTTGACTTTTCAAACTGGGAATCTTTTAAGC
>JBJXDV010000329.1:0-4451 GCA_046153465.1 Chitinophagaceae bacterium | reverse complement strand
GAATACTATTTTCAATATTCTTCATTTTATTAGTAAAATGCCTGCCGGCACAAGTAGTATGGTCGGAAAGCGATTTGGCATTTAAGGACATTAACTGGTTTAATTATGCTACTTCGTATGCTGGGGTCGATGAACCAGCAAAACCAACCATCGTAACAGCCATTCCTTACAATGGTGTTTATACTTATTTTGACAATACTTGGAAGCCTCAGCGAATAACTATTGATAGTTCGTTGTTCAATTTCAATCCGGGCCTAATAGATAATAGCCTTCAGTTTTCTACCTACGATTCGTCTGATGTATATTTTCTTGCACCAGGTATTTATTCGAATAATGCCATCAATTATGAATACAGGATAATCTTAAATGGACAAACAGTGGTGAAACCATGGACGGCCATTACCCGATTTGCTGATAATAGTTTTCAATTGAATAATTTCAAAAAAGGAATGGCATTTTTGGGAGGGTACAAAACAACCTGGAATAATTTACTGATTGCACAAATTCGAAATAAGACAGTCGATAGCATTTTGTCGTTTTCAGCAGTTACCTGGGAAGAAATAAAACCTGCCCTGTTAAATATTTACCCTTCTGGTGAACTCAATGGTTTCCTTGCAAGATTAAAAAAATCATGGGATAATTCCTTAACCAGAGAAGAACAAAAAAAATGGCAATCAGTTTATTCAAAAGAAGAAATAGATCCATTTACACACTTGCCCAAAAAACTAATCTTGCCTGGTTCAAATAATAATATTATTTTTTACCTGCAGGGAGATATTTATAAAAAAGAAGCCCTGGAATATCAATTGGAGAAAGATTCAAAAATCAAAACCAAATGGAAAAGTAACGACTTCGATAATAACCTGATTTGGCTGCAAAATTTATCCCCGGGTGAGTATCTATTAAATATACGTTATGGTTCGCAGCGGCATAATACAATCAGCTATCCGTTTCGGATAAAACCATTTTGGTACCAGCGTCCAGTTACCAGAATGATTTTTGTGATACTTGCCGGCTTGCTTTTCTTTCTAATATACCGTCTTTGGAAACAAAAACAAATTACCAGGTCTGAAAAACTAAAGAAAGAAAAATTACATACTCAATTAAAATCATTGCGGGCACAATTGAATCCGCATTTCGTTTTTAATGCACTAGGCTCGATCCAGGGCCTAATCAATAATAATCAAATAGACAATGCCAATCATTATCTTACAGAATTCAGCAGTCTGCTAAGAGAGTCCTTAAAAAATAAAGATGCAGAGAATGTGCCGTTAAGTGAAGAGGTAAAACTATTAGAGACCTATCTTTCGCTTGAACAATTACGTTTCCATTTTAAATACACAATTTCAGTTCAAGATTCGTTACCCGCAAATGAAATTGAAATTCCATCCTTATTGATACAACCGTTGGTGGAGAATGCTATTAAACATGGCGCAGGTCCACTTTATGAAAAAGGAGTCGTGGAAATACATTTTTCTATCAATAAATCAGATTTTAGAATATCAATTGTGGATAATGGGTCCGGGTATGCTGCATCTTCACCATCGAATGGATTTGGTATAAATTTAGTGAAGGAGCGAATTATGCTCTTGAATGAATCATTGAGCAACCAGAAAATTCATTTATCTTTTGAAAGCAACAAAATTAACCACACATCGGTTCAATTAATCTTTGAAAATTGGTTTTAACATGTTAGTAAAAGCAGTAATTATAGATGATGAACAAAATAATATTGACAACCTATTTGCTCTCTTGCAAAAGCATTGTAAACAGGTTTCAATTGTAGCCACTGCAAAAAATGCCGAAGAGGCTGAACTCATGCTGTTGCAACATATGCCTGATCTTGTTTTTTTGGATATACAAATGCCAGGGAAAAATGGTTTTGAATTATTGCAATCTTTACATGACCGTATGTTTGAAGTTATTTTCGTAACGGCTTATGATCAATTTGGGATACAGGCTGTAAAATTTTCTGCCCTTGATTATTTATTAAAACCAGTAGCTGCAGAAGAATTAAAAAAAGCTGTTCAAAAGGCAATAGACAAGGTTCTTCTAAAATCAAAAAACGTTCAATTAGAAAATTTGATTGAGCTTCTTCAACAACAGCAACATAAGGAAGAGCATCGGTTAGCACTTACAACACTTAAGGAAACCAGGTTTGTATTTACGAAGCAGATCATACATTGTATATCCTCCAATAACTATACTACATTCTATCTTACAACTAGTGAAAAGTTGATTGTATCAAAACCAATATTTGAATATGAAGAACTATTAAGTGGCTATGGATTTATTCGTTGCCATCAATCTCACCTTGTAAATAAAAAGTATATAAAAAGTTGGGTTAAAGAAGATGGCGGATACCTGTTGCTTGAAAATTTAACGCAGGTACCTGTTTCAAGAAATAAAAAAGAGATGTTGAAAAAAGAGTTAGGAGAATTATTCTAACTTATTTCACGATCACCAAACATCTATTGATCTCTTTCACACATTTTCATTTTTCATTAACTGCCGGCTGGCAAAGCGACTTAGTTATTCATTTAAATAAACTACCCTGTTCACTCTTATCAATAAATCTTGGCTTCATCAAATTCAATCCGCAGGCTGCATTTATTTTATCAATAAGGTAAACCGTTAGCTCAGGCGAGGTGGCTTCATCGTGCATATGCATAAAGAAATATAATTCCTGTATTCCCTTGTCTAACCAATACTTCATACGTTCTATCCATACATCGATACGTTTATAATCACTTTCGTGTAAGCTATTGCCTACATAGCGAATAAATGTTTTGCGAATAGTTAAATGCATGTGAGCACATTCTCTCCTACCAGCAGTATCAGTAATAACAGCACCTATATTCATAGCAGATAATGTTTCAACTAATTCTTGTTGCATAGCAGGTTTAAGGAACCAGTCTGGGTGTCTTACTTCTAAAAAAAACTGTAAGTTTTTCGGCAATGAATCAAGGTAATTGAATAGTTCTTTCCGACGATTGGGAGAAAAACGATCGCTTACTTGTACAAAAACCGGTCCGAGCTGTTCTTCAAAGGCCACAATACCCCGAAAGAATTCGGCAGTAATAAATTCCTTTCCTTTTAAACTACCGCGATGTGTTATTCCCTGGTACATTTTGGGGCAAAACAAAAACTCTTTTCCTTTTGCCTTTTCTTTCCATTTAGCAATGCCTGCAGCCCCATATACCTTATAATGTGTAGCATTTAATTCAATACAATTATAATGTTCAACATAGTGTTGAAGAAAATCTTTCTCTTTAGTTTTAGGGGGATAAATTTTCCCAACCCATTCGGAACGCCCCCATTTGGCACAACCGATATATACTCGTGCATTCTTAATTGATTTGCCTGTCAGTATATGACTATTATAGTGTGGCTCTGACGGCAAACTAAAATTAATATGATCTAATTCAGAAACACGACCAAATTCCATACCCGTTATTTTCCTCAAATCTACATGAATCTATAAACTGTATCTTAGCAGAATAATAAATTGTTATGCGCATTCTACTATTCTTTTTATTCTTTCAGTCTGCCGCCTTTTGCCAGCAAGCACCGAATATTATTTATATTATGAGTGATGATCATGATGCCGATGCCATCAGCGCCTATAATAAACGCTTTGTTAATACTCCCAATATAGATCGAATTGCCCGGGAAGGAATACTGTTTAAAAAAGCATTTGTCGGAAATTCTATTTGTAGCCCTGCCCGCGCGACCTTACTAACAGGTCAACATTCGCATAAAAATGCAATTAAAGACAATCGCACAATTTTTGATACCTCTAAAACAACCCTGCCGCAGTTATTGCAGCTAGCGGGCTACCAAACAGCTATCATCGGTAAATGGCATTTACATTCTTATCCTACCGGTTTCGACTACTGGAAAATATTACCCGGCCAGGGCGTATATAATGATCCAAAAATGATTACCATGACCGGTGATACGATTACTGAAAAAGGATACACTACAGATGTAATCACTAAACAAGCCATCGGATGGCTTGATCAGCGTTCAAAAAATAAACCTTTTCTGCTATTACTTCATCATAAAGCACCTCATCGAAACTGGATTCCTCCATTGAAATTTTTGCAGACAACCTCTAACCGAATGTACCCCGAGCCTCCAACATTATATGAAGATATGACCCTGCATAGTAAGGCCTGGCAGGACCAGCAAATGAGTATTTTAAAAGATATGTCACTTTGCACGGATCTAAAAATCGATCCCACCTACCTTGAAAATATACCCGAATTCAAAACTACTAAGGAAGAAGCAAAGGCATATGCTTCCATATTTGCGCGTATACCCGAAGACGAAAGAAATGCAATGAAAGTCATTTATGCGGAACGGGGCAGGCTGGTGCAAAAATACTATACTAACAAAAAGAAATTACTAGCATGGAAGTACCAATGGTACATGCAGGATTATATGGC
>JBJXDV010000328.1:0-4668 GCA_046153465.1 Chitinophagaceae bacterium | reverse complement strand
ATAATCGACAACGTTAGTTACAGCAGAGTCGGGCAAAATCGTATACTCGTCTGATTGAATGTAAATCTTTGTAGTATAAAGTCCAGTATCCACCAAATTGTAATAAAAGCCATTTTTCAGTAAATTGGTTGTACTATCGTTTCCCCTTTTACTTACCACTTTTACATTGCTGGCATAAGGTTCTGTTGAATCCTTAATATTATTGTGGTTCTTGTCAATAAAAACATAACCTGAAATTCTGCTTAAGATTGGCTGAACAGCGAATTCAAATGAATCTACTGTGTTATAAGAAGTAAATACAGAGTTTTTGATACCGGAATCTGCAGTATATCTAGAGGAAATTAGGTTGTGAACGTATCTACCAGTATCAACAATAGAGGTAAAAAAATTGTTTTTGTAAAAGACCACCATACTATCGCCCACTTTTGCAGTCGACAACTGAATACCATTAACCACAAAAGGCTCATTGCCGTCTCGAATATTATTTTTGTTGAGATCTCTAAACGGTCTACTCTTGATAATGTTAAAATCGCCCACTCGAATCAACATCCCATCTATACCTCCTTTACTTATAGTAATATCATCATTAAAATAAGAAGCGCCCTGAAATTTGCTCTTACCGGCAATGATCATACTATTTACTCCTGGAATTTTATAGAGGCTAAAACCCTCTGAAGAATGGTTAGGGTCTCCTGGAAACGAACCAAAACGTAATTGTTGATCAATTGACCCCAAATTATTCAATTTTACCAGCCAGCCACTAGCTTTCTGATATCCGTCAATACCCGCCAAGTCACCGTCGCTTGATGTACTTGTCATTAGTACAGTAACAGCGCCATTGCTGTTCACATTCATGTCGTAATAATCCTCATTTAAAGAACCGCCTAATGATTTCTGCCAGGCGATGACTCCATTATTTCCATTGATTCTTAATATCCATACATCCGCTTCACTGTTTAGGCCTGGATGTCCACCAATCACATCTCCGTTCGTAGAATATGTTGGCGACTCAAGAATAAAATCAACTCCATTAATACTTTTTATCTTATAAATCGTTTCAACAGAAGAGCCACCATAACATCTATTCCATTTTAAGATGCCAGAAGGTGTTAGGCTACACACCCAACCGTCTGCCGAGGTGCCATGCTGACCAGTAACATCTCCATTATTCGAGTAGGTTTGTCCGCCAATAATATAATCACCAGAGGATGATTCGGACATACAAGTAGCAAAGTCAGTTTCTGTTCCTCCCAACACTTTTTGCCACAAAATAGAGCCGGTTTGCGATAATTTTACAACCCAAAAATCTTCCTTCGATCCATGCAAGCCAGTTACATCCCCATCTGTGGAGGAGGTACCGCCACAAACAAGCAGATTTCCATCCTGCGTTTTTATAATTTCTATTGGTGTATCATCACCGGAACCTCCAAAACATTTATTCCAGGCAATGCTGAGATCTGGATTTAATTTCAATACCCAAAAGTCAAATCCACCATGGTTTCCAGATACGTCACCATCGTTAGAGTTTGTTGAAATGGCGAGGTAAATACTACCATCTGTTACTGTTATGAAATTTAAATAATTGGTTTCTGATGCAGATCCACCAAATGATTTTTTTGCCAGTATTGTTCCTTGAGTAGAAAGTTTAATAACGAAAGCATCTACATTACCGTGATAATCGGTGAAATCACCATCGTTTGAGGAAGTCCATCCAAACAACAGAATGTTTCCATCAGCCATCTCGGCAATATCTTTGAAATCGTCCTTATTTGAGCCGCCATAACATCGGCTCCATTGCTTTTGCCAGTTGTGATTTACCTTCACCACCCAGATATCCCATGAACCATGATACCCAATTATATCACCATTATTTGAATTTGATTGACCAGCCAATAAATATCCTCCATCACTGGTTGGAATTATTTTACTGAAGAAGTCGTCATTAGTACCTCCAAAAACGCTACGTTGCGAAATAGCAAACCCAGGTGTTTGGGCCGACATCAAAACTGGAAAAAAAAATAATGAAGCCACCAAACAACAATTTTTCAATATTGAAGATTTCTTTTTCATTGTTGTAGGCCTTAAGAACTAGGAAAGATAGCTAAGCGACATTATTTTTGACATACGATGAAGTAAGTTACGATTTTCTTCACCATTTAATCGGGTGCATTCAATCTTGGTCAAAAAATTAAAGGCAGCTTATTCATTAATATGCAGGATGTTACCATCATTTCAATCGACATTACGCAATGAACTTTATAATAACTAAACCTAACCCTCAGAAAGGGTCAGTTTTAGACATGTTACTATAAATGATATTTCTTAGCCCTCCACCTTCTGCTTTCCCTTTATTTTCGCAATTACTTCTTCTGCAATATTATTAGGAGCCGGGGAATAATGACTGAATTCCATGGTAGATGTAGCACGACCTGAAGATAAACTTCTTAACTGTGTTACATAACCGAACATTTCACTTAAAGGAACCTTTGCTTTAATTACCTGTGCACCGGCACGGGTATCCATTCCTTCGAGCATACCCCGACGGCGGTTAAGGTCTCCTGTTACATCTCCCATATAAATTTCAGGAGTAATTACTTCTATTCGCATAATAGGCTCAAGCAATACCGGCTTTGCTTTACGGGCCGCTTCACGGAACCCACTTTTGGCACATAATTCAAATGACATCGAGTCGGAGTCAACCTGGTGAAAACTACCATCAAAAATGCGCACCTTCATGTTTTCAACCGGGTAACTGGCAAGCACACCTGTTCCCATAGACTGTTCAAATCCTTTTTGAATAGCGGGAATAAATTCGCGGGGAATAGATCCTCCAAAAATATCATTTACAAACTGGTATCCTTTGCCTGGGTTTTCTTTTAACCACTCTTCATCGGCCGGGCCAAACTCAAATATGATATCAGCAAATTTACCACGACCACCGGTTTGTTTTTTCAATACCTCCCGGTGCTCAATAGTTGCTTTAAATGCTTCTTTATAGGCAACCTGCGGAGCACCCTGGTTTACTTCTACTTTAAACTCCCTTCGCATCCTGTCCACAATAATTTCCAGGTGCAATTCACCCATACCGGAAAGAATGGTTTGACCCGTTTCTTCGTCTGTTCTTACCCGTAATGTTGGGTCTTCCTCTACCAATTTAGAAATAGCCAATCCCATTTTGTCAACGTCGGCTTGCGTTTTTGGTTCAACGGCCACGGAGATTACCGGTTCTGGAATAAACATATTTTCGAGCGTAATCGGATGATCTTCGTGACAAAGCGTATCTCCTGTTTTAATTTCTTTGAAACCAACGGCTGCACCAATATCACCAGCTTCAATAAAATCGATCGGGTTTTGTTTGTTCGCAAACATTTTCATGATCCGACTGATCCGTTCTTTTTTTCCACTGCGTACATTCAATACATAGGAACCTGCATCGAGCCGACCAGAATAAACCCGGAAGAACGCCAGGCGCCCAACAAATGGATCAGTCATAATTTTAAATGCGAGCGCCGCAAAGGGTTCTTTTGGATCCGGGTGACGAACTATTTCTTCACCGGTGGAAGGATCCGTGCCTTTGGTAGCTTCAATATCCATAGGTGAAGGAAGGTACCGGCAAACTGCATCGAGTGCTGTTTGTACTCCTTTATTTTTAAAAGAAGAACCGCACATCATTGGCACAATACTTAAATCGATGGTTGCTTTGCGAATAGCTTCGTGCATTTCATCTTCAGAAATTGAAGCAGGATCTTCAAAGAATTTTTCCATCAACTTATCATCATATTCGGCAACAGCCTCCACTAATTTCTGTCTCCATTCATTCGCTTCTTCAAGCATATCAGCAGGTACCGGAACCTCATCAAAGGTCATTCCCTCTGTTTCCATATGCCAGATGATTCCTTTCATTTTAATCAAATCTACCACGCCAACAAAATCATCTTCTGCGCCTATGGGTAACTGTAAGGGAACGGCTTTTGAACCCAGCATTTCAATTACCTGCTTAACCACGTTTAAAAAATCGGCACCGCTGCGGTCCATTTTATTTACAAATCCAATGCGGGGCACATTGTACCGGTTCGCCTGGCGCCAAACGGTTTCGCTTTGCGGTTCTACGCCATCAACTGCAGAAAACAAAGCAATCAATCCATCTAACACACGCATGGAACGTTCTACCTCTACGGTAAAATCTACGTGACCAGGGGTATCAATAATATTGAAATAATATTTTTTCGTATTTGCATCTACGGTACCCAATTTCGTCGGGAAGTTCCACATACAGCTTACTGCAGCAGAAGTAATGGTAATACCTCTTTCTTTTTCCTGTTCCATCCAATCGGTGGTAGCGGCACCATCGTGTACTTCACCAATTTTATGAATCATACCGGTATATCGGAGAATACGTTCGGTAGTGGTGGTTTTGCCGGCATCAATATGTGCTGCAATACCAAAGTTCCGTTGAAATCTTAAGTCTGCCATGATTATTGTAAATTGAAATTTTTAGTTCCCAACAGTAAAGCCCTGATTAAGCTGTGGTTGCGTCGCACTCCTGTACTACAGAATCCCAACTCATCAAGCCTTTTATTAGGCGTGCAAAGGTAATTAAATTCATTAGAATAGTAAACAAACACAAGAATTTAATACTTATTCTGGTGCCGGTAATTAAAAAAGCCC
>JBJXDV010000327.1:0-7837 GCA_046153465.1 Chitinophagaceae bacterium | reverse complement strand
TACTTTACTTTTTACTCCTGTTTGACTGAATCGTAAGGATCCTGTATTATTTACCCTCTCTTTTTTTTCAGAATGCGGGTTATGGATTTCTACCAGTTCCAGTATGTCCTTCACCATAACTGGATAGAAAATTGTCTCAATGTCATGAAAACCATCTTCCCTTTTTCGAAGAATTCGCAGGCCTAAATTGATTTTGCAATTGGGAAAAATAACCATAAAAAAGCTTATCGCTTTTTGCGAGTCTTAATTTCATCACGAATCGCAATAGCCCGCATGTAATCTTCCTGATCAAGCACTTCGTTTAATAAGGTATTTAATTCTTCAAGGCTCATCGCTCGTAAATCATCAGATCCTCCATGTTCGGTAGTTACGGTTTGTTCTTCGCCTTTCTTCTTTTTGGTACCTGAATCTTCCATTAGTATACCCGCACTTTCCAGGATATTTTCGTAAGTATATACGGGGCACCCAAATCGAACCGCCAACGCAAGGGCATCCGAAGTTCTGGAATCAATTTCAACGGTATCATTTTCACTAACACAAACCAATTTGGAATAAAATATACCTTCCTGCAAATCACAAATTATTATTTCTTGTAAATCCACTGCAAACGCACTCATAAAATTTTTCATTAAATCATGCGTAAGTGGTCTGCTTGGATGCATTTTTTCTAATGCAACTGCAATTGCCTGCGCCTCAAAACCACCAATAACTATCGGTAATCTTCTTAAGCCATTTACCTCGCCCAACACCACTGCATAAGAATGCGTTTGAGTAATGCTGTGCGATAAGGCTACTATTTCCAGTTCTATTTTTTTCATGACGCTTATAAACGCTAAGTTTTATCGCTTTTGAATACGAATTTAAGAATACTAAAGAACAAGGGTAAATGAATGCTATTAAACAGGCTACCCGATATTAACTACGAGTATTGGAAACCAATGAAAAGCGAATTTAAGTCATTCATTTTAATGCCCCGAATTTTACTAATAAAAAAACCGTCATATTCAGACGGTTTTTTTTATAATAGAGAAAAATAATTATTGACTTTTCAATTTCTTGACAGATTCTATAATTTTCGGCATTACTTCAAACGCATCGCCAACAATACCATAATCGGCGGCTTTAAAGAAGGGCGCTTCAGGATCTTTATTAATTACAACGATTACTTTACTTCTGTTAACTCCGGCCAAATGCTGAATAGCTCCCGAAATGCCAACAGCGAAATAAAGATTTGGAGCAATTGATCCTCCTGTTTGCCCAACATGTTCATGATGCGGCCTCCAATGTGCGTCGGCAACTGGTCGGCTACAGGCAGTAGCAGCACCTAATAACTTTGCTAGCTCCTCAATCATTCCCCAGTTTTCAGGTCCTTTTAAACCACGGCCGGCACTAATAACCAATTCTGCTTCTCCCAAAGGTACCTGGCCCGTAATTTTATTGGTGGAAGTTATTTTAATCTTGTTACTATTATTAGTGGCATCTATTTTATTTACGACGGCAACGCCTCCGGTTATTTTTACCGG
The DNA here is from genome assembly GCA_046153465.1 of Chitinophagaceae bacterium. GTDB lineage: Bacteria > Bacteroidota > Bacteroidia > Chitinophagales > Chitinophagaceae > Endoryza. The sequence goes on along the minus strand of JBJXDV010000327.1, from coordinate 6,314 downwards.
GTACGAATTGGGATTAAGGGATACAATTTTTATAACAGTATTAATCGAAATATTCGCGAATGCCTTTCCGCTGAAAACCCCTTTCTTAACAACAAAACCATTGCTGGTATCCGGTAAACTAATTGCGCCCGCAACCAACCCTGCTTTTAAGCGCGCAGATAAACGTGGCGCGATCGCTTTCCCGCTTAGGTTTTGCGAAAATATTATTACAGTAGCGCTGGTAGTCGCTGCTACTTCCGCAATTATGCGGGTGTAAACCTGGGCATCAAATGTATTAAGCGTTTCACTAGGTGCATAATGAATTTTGGAAATGCCATATTTCCCCAGTGCAGTGAGATCATCAAAAGCAGGCCCTAAAACAATTCCTTCTGCAGTGGTTCCTAATTGTTCCGCAATTTTGGCCCCATAACTTAATGTTTCAAAAGAAGATTTTTTGAATTGACCCGCAGAATGATCGATAAATATTAAAACAGACATGTATTAGAGTTTATAGTTTGTTGTTGACAGATTGTGCGTGATGGAGTCTTATAAAAATTATTGAAATGCTGTTTATGGCGTGAATATCTTTCTCAAAACTTAGTGCTTAGGTTTTAAATCACCTTAGCTTCTTCGTGCAGTAACCTTACCAATTCTTCTGGCGTATCAGGTGAAACAAGTTTTACGCCGGCTTTGACCGGAGGCATTTCAAACGAAGAAATACTTGTTAAGGTATCTGCTGGTATGGGCTCAGTCACCTTTAATGGTTTGGTTCGGGCACCCATAATTCCTTTCATATTTGGAATGCGCTGTTCGGCAACCCCTTTCTGGCAACTTACTACAACGGGTATAGTTAATTTTGCCGTTTCTTCACCTCCTTCAATTTCACGGTTAATGATTGCCGTGGTTCCATTCAGTTCGAATTTTGTTGCCAGGCTTAAATAAGGCAAGTCTAATAACTCAGCAATCATCCCGCCAATAGAAGATCCATTGTAATCAATGGTTTCTTTTCCAGTAAAGATCAAATCGTAGCCACCCTGTTTTGCCAGTTCGGCAATTTGAGAAGCAATATAAAAACTGTCATGGCTATCCGCATTTACACGAATGGCCTCATCTCCGCCTAATGCAAGTGCCTTTCTAATGATAGGATCACAATCGGCACCGCCCACTGTTATTAAATGAATAATAGTTGACGTGTCTTTCTCTTTTAACTCAATGGCCCGAACCAGTGCATACCATTCGTCGTATGGATTGATGATCCATTGTACACCCTCTGCTACGAATTTCGTATTGTTATCGGTGAAGGCTATTTTTGCCGTGGTGTCGGGCGTTTTGCTGATACATACTAATATCTTCATGTACAAAAATTTGGTTGTTTATGCAACTAAAACAAAGATAAGTCTTGAAATTCAGATTTTCTAAGAACGTTTAAAAAATATTTCTGGTTCATGGATCGAATAGAAAAATTAAAGGAGTTTTTGATGACCAATTCCGCTGATAGCTTTTTGCAGCATGCATTGGCATTAGAATATTGTAAGCTGGGAAATGATTTAGCGGCGCGGAAACTATTTGAAGAGATACTTATACGTGAGCCCGGTTATATTGGATCTTATTACCATCTTGCGAAATTATTGGAAAGAACAGGTGATATTGATGGGGCTACTAATTGGTATGAGAAAGGAATTGATCAGGCAAAAAAAGCAGGAGACAATCATGCGTATGGAGAATTGAAGAGTGCTTATGAAGAGATGTTGTTTTAATGAAAGGTGAATAGTCAATAGTCAATAGTCAATAGTCAATAGTCAATAGTCAATAGTCAATAGTCAATAGTCAATAGTCAATAGTCAATAGTCAATAGTAGGAAAAGTGAATGGCAAGTTAAATAAAGAATGGGTAATAACTCTTCATTTACAATTACTGGAAAGAACTTCTTTGCGATAAAATTTTTACTGAATACTTGAATTAAATAATTGAATGAATTTGCATCAACAATTCCTGGAAAATATTAAAACAGAGAATCTTTTTGCCCTAAAGCAAAGGCTCTTGCTTGCTGTAAGTGGGGGAGTAGATTCGGTGGTATTGTGTGAACTATGTTATTTGTCGGGTATTGATTTTATTATTGCTCATTGTAATTTTCAATTACGTGCGGAGGAAAGTGAACGTGATGAAAAGTTTGTTGTACAATTGGGTATTAAGTATAATAAGCAAGCAATTGTAGAAAGATTCGATACTCATAATTATGCAAGTAAAAATAAAGTGTCTACCCAGGTTGCTGCCCGTGAATTAAGGTATAGTTGGTTTTATGAGTTACTCGATAAGCCCCCGAGATATCAACTCCCGACTCCCGGCTCTGAACCTGACACTATCAACTACCTTCTTACTGCACACCATGCCGATGATAATATTGAAACTGTTTTGATGAATTTTTTTAAGGGTACCGGAATTGCGGGCCTGCGCGGTATACCTCCAAAGCAGGGTAAGATTATAAGACCCTTATTAAATTTTCGGAAAGAAGAATTGCTGGTTTTCGCCAATCAAAATAATTTGAAATGGGTAGAGGACAGCTCTAATTCCACGGATAAGTACAGCCGTAATTATTTCAGGCAGCAGGTAATCCCGTTAGTACAGAAAATTTATCCAAAGGCCAATGAAAATATTCTAAGTAATATCCATCGTTTTGCTGATACCGAATTGTTGTATCAGCAGGCAATTTCGTTTCACAAGAAAAGTTTATTAGAAATAAAAGGAAATGAAGTTCATATACCCGTATTGAAATTGAAGAAAGCAATACCCCTTCTCACCATAGTATATGAAATTATTAAAGAGTATAATTTTACACCGGCACAAACAACGGAAGCAATTAACCTGCTTAATAGTGAATCGAGCAAATATATTGCTTCACCTACGCACCGTTTAATTCGTAATAGAAATTGGTTGATTATTGCTCCGGTTGCTACAACAGAAGCTGAAACAATTTTAATTGAAAAAGGGACCACTATTTTGCAACAGGTTGGTTTTAGACTTAATTTTTCAGAACTTCCCGCTTCCGGCTCATTGCTCACAAATTCTAGCTCCATAGCACAAGTCGATCTTAAGAATATAGACTTCCCTTTGCTGTTACGCAAATGGAAAACAGGCGATTATTTTTATCCATTAGGTATGAAGAAAAAGAAAAAACTATCCCGATTTTTTATTGATTCAAAATTATCTAAAACAGAAAAGGAAAATGTGTGGGTACTCGAATCAGCTAAAAAAATTGTGTGGGTAATTGGATACCGCATTGATGAACGCTTTAAAATAACAGATACTTCCAGACAACTATTGCAGATTACCTTCCAACCTGAATGATTTCGTTTAGTCGCGCGTTTTTTACCTGGTCAATAAAATTTTGTAATACAGGTGTACTTGAAAATAACTGGCAGGCAACAATCATAAAAGCAACTCCAAAGATGGCTCCGAAAATATGTGCCGAATGATTGATATTGCCCGATCCCTTTTTATCAAGCCAACCTGAAATAGCTAAGTAAATTGCTCCAAATAAGAAACCTGCAATATATATAGGAACAAAAATGATTCCCACTCCATTCATTGGATTTAATAATATTTGAATAAATACAACTGCCGAAACGGCACCTGAAGCCCCTAAGCTTTTGTATTGATAATTATTTTTATTTTTTGAATAAGTTGGAATAAGACAGACTCCTAATGCAGCCACATACATTAATAGGTAAAGTAATTTTCCTTTTTCTCCGAAAATTTCAATAAAGCTATATTCTACACCACTTTTATTTTCACCCATACCAAATAAATAGAGCGCAAACATATTAAAAAAGAGATGCTGAATATTTGCATGAATTAAGCCACAAGAAAAAAAGCGATACCATTGATTGCGACCACTGATAGCCGGTGGAAAAAAAATAAGATCTTCCCGAATTTTATCATTGCCAAAGGCATAGAAAGAAACAAGACAGGTGATAATTATAATAATAAGGGTAATGCTCATAATAGATGTAAATTCAAAATTTAAAATTCAAAAATCAAAATTTAAAAATGATGGTACTTTTCATTACGCAAGATAGTACATGCCCGATACACTTGTTCTGCTAAAATTAAACGGACCAATTGATGGGGAAAAACCAGTGAAGATAAACTCCATGTATAATTTGCCCTCTTAAAAATAAGTTCATCAATCCCATAAGCACCACCAATCAAAAAAATTAATTTTTTTAAACGCTCATTCGTTCGTTGCATAATAAAAGCCGCCAATTCTTCTGATCGTAATTGCTTTCCCCTCTCATCTAACACTACGAGGTAGTCTTCTTTTTCGAGGCCTGCCAGAACAGTTATTCCCTCTTTTTTCTTAAGCTCCAATTCGCTGATTACGCCCGCATTTTTTGGAACTGCAATAATCTTCCATTCCACCGGATAGTAGTTGGAGATGCGCTTCGTAAAATCTTCCACACCTGTTTTTATATAGTGTTCATTATTTTTCCCGATCGACCAAAATTGAATTTTCATGCTGTTCTTTTAGTTGGATAAAATTGTACACATTAGTTTTTTTGTGTTTTTATTTTTTAGGTTTTAAAGAGATCAAACTTATTCATAATTTGTCCGTAAATTACCTTACAACTTACTGTAATGAGAAAAAAATATTTAGTATCAATCGTGTTGTTTGTTTCGCTTTCTATTCACGCACAAATTCAAAAAGCCCCCGATCGTAAGGAAGGAGAGGGCCAATGGCCTCAACTGATTTTACGTGGCGCCATGCTGATAAATGGTACTGGCGCACCGCCAACCGGCCCAGTAGATATTGTAATTGAAAAAAATCGTATTACGCAAATTGCAAACGTTGGTGTTCCGGGCATGCCGATCAATTCTAAAGCAAGGCCTAAATTAAAAGACGGAGGCAAAGAAATTAATTGTGAGGGAAAATACATTCTTCCCGGTTTTATTGATATGCATGGACATATCGGCGGCACTGAACAGGGCACGCCTGCTGAATATGTTTTTAAATTATGGATGGCACATGGTATTACAACTATTCGCGATCCTTCTTGTGGCAATGGGTTGGATTGGGTATTGGATCAAAAACAAAAAAGCGCTGAAAATAAGATTACTGCGCCGCGTATTTATGCTTATACTGCCTTTGGAATGGGGGCTAAACAAACTATTACTACGGCTGAACAAGCCATTGACTGGGTGAGGGAGAATCAAAAAAAGGGTGCAGATGGCATAAAATTTTTTGGAGCCCCACCTCTTGTGATGGATGCGGCAATTCGAGAAAATAAAAAATTAGGATTGCGCTCTACCTGTCACCATGCTCAAATGAGCGTTGCCCAATGGAATGTGTTACAATCTGCCCGCGCAGGAATGACTTCCATGGAACATTGGTACGGGTTGCCGGAAGCAATGTTTACCAATAAAACCATTCAAAACTATCCGTTCGATTATAATTATAGCAATGAACAGGATCGGTTTGGCGAAGCCGGTACTTTATGGAAACAAGCGGCTGCTCCTTATAGTGAGAAGTGGAATGCTGTAATGAATGAATTGATAAGTCTTGATTATACGCTTGATCCTACATTTGATACTTATGAGGCAAGCCGTGATTTGCACCGGGCACGTCGTCAGGAATGGCACGAACTTTATACCCTGCCCTCTGTCTGGAAGTTTTATGAACCAAGTCATGAGTCTCATGGATCTTATTGGTTTAACTGGGGTACAGAACAGGAAGTTGCCTGGAAAGAAAATTTTCGGTTGTGGATGACGTTTGTAAATGAGTATAAAAATCGTGGGGGCCGGGTTACTACCGGTAGTGATAATGCGTATATCTATCAATTGTACGGTTTTGGATTAATCCGTGAGTTTGAATTATTAAGAGAGGCTGGTTTTCATCCGTTAGAAGTAATACGATCGGCGACCTTAAACGGCGCACAGGCGCTGGGTGCTGAAAAAGATCTTGGCTCTGTTGAAGTAGGCAAGCTTGCGGATATGGTAGTGATTGATGAAAATCCGTTACAAAATTTGCAATTGCTTTATGGAGTAGGAGCGATTAAACTTAATGCAGAAAATAAAGCGATAAGAGTTGGTGGTATTCGGTATACAATTAAAGATGGAATTGTATATGATGCAAAAAAATTACTGGCCGATGTGAAGCGAATGGTGGATGATGAAAAGGCAAAAACCGGTTGGAAGCTAGTGCAACCTGGGATGAATTAAATTTGAAATGATTCATCTGTTATTTTTTTTTGAATTTAATCATTGATCGGTGAATAAACGTCAAACGCGTCGGCTGTTCCTTCAGCAATTAGGTATTGGAATTGGAACCACGCTTGGAG
>JBJXDV010000326.1:0-12664 GCA_046153465.1 Chitinophagaceae bacterium | reverse complement strand
CGGGGAGAAGTACACTTTGATACGAACCTGGTAGATGATAAAGTATTACTTAAAGCGGATGGTATGCCTACCTATCACCTAGCAGTAGTGGTAGATGATTATTTAATGAAGATAACGCACGCCTTCCGGGGTGAAGAATGGTTACCTAGTGCCCCCGTACATATATTATTATGGAAATATTTATTTGGGTTAGAAGAAATGCCACAGTGGGCTCATCTACCATTAATATTAGGCCCCTCAGGAAAATTAAGCAAACGGGATGGTGCTACTTATGGCTTTCCGGTATTTGCTATGAATTGGACCGACCCAACAACAAAAGAACTAAGTGAGGGATTTAAGGAAAAAGGATTTTTACCAGAGGCCTTTATTAACTTATTGGCATTATTAGGTTGGAATGATGGTACAGAACAGGAAATTTTCAACCTGGAAGAGCTGATTAATAAATTTTCTATAGAAAGAGTTCATAGCGGCGGAGCTAAGTTTGACTATGAAAAAGCTAAATGGTTCAATCACGAATGGATTAAGCATTCGGGAGCCGGCCGGCTGCGATCGGAAGTGAAAACCCTGCTGGAACAGCGCGGTTTTTCGGTTAGAGATGATGTTTACCTGGAAAAGGTAATTGAATTGGTAAAAGAGCGTTGTATTTTATTACCCGATTTTTTAGAGCAGTCCTCCTTCTTTTTTAAAACGCCTGAAAGCTGGGATGTGGAAACCGTAAAACCGAAATGGAACATTGAAAAGAAAAATTTTTTTGAATCGTTTATTCAACAATTGCCCTTAATTAAGAATTGGAATGCTACCGACATTGAAATATTATTCAAAGAATTAGTAACGGAAAATAAAATGAAAGCTGGAGAGCTTCTATTTCCACTTCGAATAATGTTAGTTGGTGGTAAGTTTGGACCACCGGTATTTAACATAGCCGAATTATTGGGAAAAGAAGAAACAATAAATAGAATTAAATTGGTTTCAATCCAATTTGATTCTTAATTCTTAAATTATTATTCATTCGATACATATGAACAGACCTGTTCGCGTATTAGTAGCTAAAGTTGGACTAGATGGCCACGATCGTGGTGCTAAAATAATTGCCACTGCTCTTCGGGATGCAGGCATGGAAGTTATTTATACCGGTCTCCGGCAAACAGCAGAAATGGTAGTCAACGCTGCCTTACAGGAAGATGTCGATGCCATTGGCGTTAGTATTTTATCAGGAGCGCATATGACGGTGTTTCCAAAAATAATTATACTGATGAAAGAAAAAGGAATGAATGATGTTTTATTAACAGGGGGAGGTATCATTCCTGAAGATGACATGAAAACATTGAATGAAATGGGTGTAGGAAAATTATTTGCCCCCGGCACCACAACGGGAGATATTGCCTCGTATATTAAAGATTGGGTGAAAAATAATAGAAGTTTCTAAGTGCAACCAGTCAATAAAAATTTCAACCTAACTAATGTCATTAACTCATTACAGCGTTCACAAACTATAAATCTCAACAACTATTAATTATTTGGTATGTATTCAGCCATTCAAACTTCACTTGAAAATAGTATTTTCATCATCACCATCAATCGGCCCGATAAATTAAATGCCCTCAATAAACAGGTATTTGAGGAGTTAAATAAAGCCCTGGATGAAATTGTATCGAATTCAGAAATAAAATCTGTAATTATTACAGGGGCCGGTGCGAAAGCCTTTGTAGCAGGAGCGGATATCTCCGAATTCCATGGATTTACAAAAACTCAGGCAATGGCATTGGCAAAAAGGGGGCAAGATACTTTCTTACGAATTGAAAAATCCTCAAAGCCTATTGTTGCAGCAGTTAACGGATTTGCACTTGGTGGTGGCTGTGAGCTGGCAATGGCCTGTCATTTTCGCATTGCATCCGAAAATGCAAAATTTGGTCAACCCGAAGTAAACCTTGGATTAATTCCTGGTTATGGAGGAACTCAACGATTGGTTCAATTAATTGGGAAAGGAAAAGCAATGGAGTTATTGATGTCGGCACATTTGATTGATGCCAAAGAAGCTAAAGAACTTGGATTGGTAAATTATGTTACCTCTCCAGAAACGTTATTAGATCATACTAAACAAATTTTATCAACTATAAATTCGAAAGCACCATTGGCAGTTGCCGCCTGCATTAATGCTGCCAATGCCGTATTTGATGAAACCAAGGATGGCTATGTACTCGAAATTGAAGAGTTTGGAAATGCTTTTGCAACAGAAGATATGAAAGAAGGAACTTTGGCATTTCTGGAAAAAAGAAAAGCAGTGTTTAAAGGCAAATAAAAAATTACGGTAGTTTTAAACTTTCAATACAGAAAAATTCAAAACTACCGTAGCCGGGTAAATTATTTTTACGCTTTTTGCTGGGTAAATTCCAGGTTCAGGGTAATCCTTACTTCTTTCCCTACTACTGCTCCACCAGCCTCTGTCAACGTATTCCATTTAAGATTGTAATCAAAGCGGTTCACCGAACCCGTTGCTTTAAATCCTGCTTTTATATTACCCCAGGGATCTTTCACGGTTCCACCATAGAGCACTACAAATTTTATTTTTTTAGTAATATCCCGAATGGTTAAATTACCTTCTAATGCATATTTATTACCACTCACCTTCTTAAAAGAAGTTCCTTTGAAAATCATTTGAGGAAACTTCTCAGCATTAAAAAAATCATCCGATTTTAAATGTTTATCACGGTTTTCATTATCTGTATTTATACTATTCACATTAACCGAAAAATCAATAGTAGCATCTGTGAAATCTGGCTTTGAAGATTGAATAGTTGCAGCATAATCTTTGAAAGAACCATCTACATCGCTTACTACCAAATGGGTTACTGTAAATTTTACATTAGAATGAGAATTGTCTATCTTCCATGTTGTTGTTTGCGCCATTGATGCACTTACTATAAAGAATGCTGCAAAGGCTGCGACTGTTTTTTTCATTGTAGTTTATTTTGTTGAATTAAGGAAGGGCAAATATCCATACCCATGGATACAATAAAATTGATCTATGGTAAGGAACGGCAAAAAAAAATGTTAATCTACTGCTTTGGTAGACTTTAATAGCTATTACAAGAGGAAAACCCGATCCACTAATACTTAGGAGAGTTGAAGATTCCGATTTCCCCTAAAACCGGCGAAGCTTTACTGGCTGTAATTATCAGGCGCAGCTTTGAGGATGTTTGATCTTGGAATTGCAGTATCCTTTTCTTGCCAATGGTGGTACCGCGTGTTAGCTCTTTAAATTCTCCACCATCCCACACCTCTACCCGAAACGATTGAACCCGCTGGCCCAATTCAATATATTCTTCAAGGATCAATGTGTTAAATGACTGAGGCGATGCCAATGTTATTTCCAGGGAGGCAGTTGTTTTCCCTGCAAACGGTGCCCAAAAAGTTTTCCTGGAACCATCGGTAAGCTGGCTGGCCAAATTAACAGATCGATTACTCAATTCCGTTACCCTGCTCCCTTTTGCTAAATTTGTATTCGTAAATTCTTCTCTCAATTTTCGAAAATTCATTAATGCCGCTGAATCATTTTCATGTATCAAACCACGCGTATCTGGTGGAACATTTAATAGAAAATTTGCGCCTCTTCCAACTGATTTTGTATAAAGGGTCATCAATTCTTCTCCTGTTTTTACCTTGCTGTCTTCTTTTGAATGATAAAACCATCCAGGTCGTATACTCACATCACACTCTGCAGGTATCCAATTCTTTCCATTTACATTTCCAACATTCAATGTATCCTGCGAGGGGCCACCAGCTCCTCTTGCAAAACCGGCAGTGTCCAACAAGTTCCAATTGGTTTCGCCTGCTATTCCACTTTCATTACCAACCCACCTGATATCTGGTCCAATATCACTAAACACCACAGCGCCTGGTGCAACAGTACGAATCGTTTTTTCAAAAAGATGAAAATCATACACCTGCTTTCGCCCATTTGGCCCCTCTCCATTAGCTCCATCCCACCACATTTCAAAAATGGGGCCATATCGTTGAACCGCCTCCTTCATCGTTTGTACATATATGTTATTATATTCCTTAGTGCCGTATTTTGGATGATTTCGATCCCAGGGCGAAATATATATTCCAAACTTTAGTCCGTATTCCTTACAGGCACCCGACAAATCTTTCAATACATCACCCTTTCCGTTTCTCCATTTGCTTTCCCGAACAGTATGTACAGAAAATTTGCTGGGCCATAAACAAAATCCATCGTGGTGTTTGGCAGTTATAATAATACCCTTGGCCCCTGAGGCTTTAGCAATACGTGCCCATTGCCGGCAATCCATTTGTGATGGATTAAAACTATTGGGGTCCTCTGTTCCACGTCCCCATTCTAAATCAGAAAAAGTATTCGGTCCGAAATGCATGAATAAATAAAATTCCATATTGTGCCATTCCATCTGTTGCTTTGTGGGCAATGGGCCAAATGGTTTTATGTTTTGCGCTGATATTACCAGCGATCCCAGGATACATAAAACAGTAATGCTATTTTTTTTCATGAGTAAGTGCTTAAAAGTTTAGTTCCAATAATAGCCTCATTAATTTTTTGTGTTGGGTTCATGACATAGGTCACGATCGATTGATCTTTCATTAGTTCTACAACTCTAAAACCCCGATAGGCAGTCCCCCAATTCCCTCCAAAATGCGCATCGAATATAAACGATATAGAATTCTTTACTTTAATTCCCTCCTCATCGTGATCGTGTCCATTAAATACAGCCCTGATATTCGTATGTTTTGCAAACAGGTTAAATAATTCCGGGCAATTAACAGCATTTGCTGTTTGCTTTCCTGGGTTGATATGTATAAATATGAAAATATTTTCCTGATTCTTATGCGCTTCTAATTTTTGTTCGAACCACTCAATATTCGGGCAGAGATACTCACCCTTCTCATTGGAGGTTGTTCCTATCAATACTGAATTCTTTTTAATTTTCAAGTCCATGTTAACCGGCATTTTCCAGATTTTCTCCCACTCCTCAGCCGTGGCATGGTCATGATTCCCCTGGCTCACATAGTATTTCATTGCTAATTTATCTAACGCTTGTTTGGCTGCAGGAAAATATTTTTGATCATCATGAATGATATCACCATTAATTACAGCAAATGAAAAATGGTTCTTTTGATGTTCCTCATTGATACGGCTAACCAATTGTGAAAAGTAGTTTTCGTAGTCGGTACCAGCCTGACCATAATGACCATCCGAAGCAACAACGAACCGAAGAATAGTTCTTTTTCCAGCTGAGTCATTTAGCCATTCTTCACTTGCCTGTACAATTTTACCGTTGGCAAGTAATACTACAATGGGTGATGTTGTTTTTAAGAAAGAACGTCTGTTCATTATAAAAAGAGTTTTATACCTACGAAGAAGATCTTATTGAGTTATTACTACTTACGCTCAACGATCAATCTCTATTTTTCAGGATAATATGCTGGCCCCTTTTCATTATTATCTTAAAAATTTTCCTCTCATCTAACGCAATTCGGCGCTTAGCTACTCCATCCATTGCCCAATCTCCAACGGGAAGTTTCATTGATAGAATACCACCCGCTTCTGAATGTATGGTAACACTTCTAATTATACCATTTTGCTTTTGGGCAGAGATAAGAAAAGCACCTTCAGTTCTCAAGGTAGTAAAAGAAACATTCAGCCAGCTATCAGGAACTGCCGGAAACAATTCGATATATCCTTTGTGACTTTGAATTAATAATTCATGAATACCCTGGGCAAACGCAAAATTTCCTTCGAGCGTAAAGGGACGATAGGTAAAGTTTGAATATTGCCCACCCCTTTGATCGCCATTCAAATGAAAACTATTGGAGGAACAAAAATTCGACGCAAATAGTTGCAGGTGTTTAACCGCATTTTCTGCTTCCTTCGCTCGGGCATATACGCAAGCTACCCAGGAAAAAGAATACCCGCACCATCCCCGGGTTCCAGTTTTCTCCAAATGCCTCAATGATTTTTTTATCATATCCCTTTCTTTATCATCTTCAACATTCAATAACCCTAAGGGATAAATGGGCATCAATTGTGCATGATGCCGATGTGATTCATCAAGATTTTGACCCTGGGCAATAGTTATGCCTGTTTCATTATTATTATAGTCCCCAAGTAATGCAATAGCCTGATCAATGGCAGCTATCTGGCTAGAATTTCTTTTCCTTTCAGAAAATTGCGTGATCATCTTTCTCTTAAGTAATAATACATACTGAATTAATGAACGATCATAATTTGTATAATTCTTAAACCAGGCATTGATAGAATTATTATGGTATTCAGGACTTGAACTTAATACAATATCACTTACCTGATCAATTGTGAATTTTCGGTAGATAAACTCAAATACACTATCAATATAGTTTATTGCTTTCTGATGCAGGAACTCGTTGTTCATACTATACTTCCACTGCCAATAAAAATGCTGCGCCAGCCATGCAGCCGTTGTTGGGCTCATCGAATATTGAATCCATCCTCCCATTTCCTTCCCAGATATAGTAGTAACTCCGGGAACGTTCAATCCATTAATTCCGAAATATTTTCTAGTCCATTGCTGGTTCACTTCTTTCACCTTCCATAACCAATTTGTATATCCCTCCGTTAAATCGAGATGATTACCAGTATAGCCTGGCCAATAACTCAATTGGGTATTTAAATCATGATGAAAATCTCCTTTCCACGGTGGTAGGTTACCGTTATCTGCCGTCCATATCGCCTGTAAAGATATAGGCGGCGTATTACTTCTGGCTACACAGGCAAATTTGTACATTTCGAGATAATATTGTCTTTCGAGTTGCTTATCCGGCAATGAAATACAAGAGCGCTTCCAATAATCGTTCCACCAGTGTACATGCGACGGCCAAAAGGTTGGTTCTTTTAATTTACTATCAATAGCCGGTAATACAGCGGGTTTATTGTTACTAATGGTCCATTGGCCAATCATTGTATTGGGTGATATCATTACCCATTTCACCAACACTTCATAATAATTTTGTTGCCAGGTAGGCTGATGATATAAAATGCTATTACCTGTTTTTCTAAGGGTTCCTTTTTTATAGCCCAATTGTTCAAGGCTTTGTCCCTCTACACTATTTCCTTCCGTTCCGTATTTGCCAGAATTATAATTAGGAATAATCAATTCGGGAATGATCTCATCGTTTACAATATTTTCGAATCCAAAATATCCTACCTGCTTTGAAGCATGGATATAATTATTAAATACCAGGCCATTTGAAAATTTAATAACGCTTAACCCGGTTTTGATATCAAGTTCATTTGATATACATTGTCCAAATTTCTCCAGGTCAAATTCAAGAGCTGCACCCGGAATTTTGGTAGGTGCCGGGTATTTTTCATAGGGTTCGTCGCCTATTTTCTGAACTGAATCATATTGATTTAGCCGTACTTTTTCCTTTACCCATTTAAACGTGAGTTTATCAATTTCAGGCATGGGCCGATCATCCCAAATATCCACCCGGTCTAATGACAATCGAACCTTGTTATTTTTTCTCCAGATTAGTGCGCCAAGCCATCCATTTCCCAATGGTATTCCTTCATCCCATCGGGTTGCAAGAGAATCAAACTGCAGGTTATGTTCCCTTTTAGGTTGTGCAATTGCGTGATGAGATAGTAAGAGCACCAACAAAAATAAAAAACCTGGAAAAGCATTCCTCATACTTGATTATAAATTTTTAATTCCGTATATCTTTCTTTTCTGTAGTATCCGACTCCAGGGTAGGAATACGATATCCTCCACTATCCAAAATAGTTTTAGGAAATAGACTTTTCAGTGAGGACCATTCTTCTTTTTTAATTGCTGATTGATAGAGATAGATCGTATGCAGGTTTTTCATTTCCTTCAATTGCATTAATCCCTGTACGGTAATTCCTGTTCCAACCAAATTCAGGTATTGAAGATTGGTTATAGCTTGCAGTCCGGCTAATCCTTTATCAGTAATTTTTGTTTTATCGAGATACAATTTTATCAAACTGGTACATTGCGCAATCAACTTCAACGATTCATCATTAACAGATGCATTACTCAACCGCAAGGATAATAATTGTCTTTTTATTGGAACCAGCAGCGCTATATCCTTATCAGTAACACTATCGACTGCAAAGAAATTTGCCTGCAGGTAATTGCTATTCATTACCATTGGAGTTACTACAATTCCTCTTTTTCTAAGTACTCCCAAGGCGGCAGTATCTGCTGCTGAAACGGCAGCGTCGGGCATAATAAGTTTATCGGGTATTGCTACCTGTTGTAGTGCCTGCAAAGAGGGCTTTACCTTTTCTGTTTGTACCAACTCTTTTACCTGTTTATCAAAGGAAGCACCGGTTTCGATCCACCAATGCAGTAGTGCAATTTCTTTTTCGTTTAACTGAGGTTTTTCTTTCGGTGGCATATGGTGTTCCTCATTGCGGGGCAACAACAATCGCTTAATTAATTTACTGGTAGCAGGGTTTCCAGCTACCACATCATTGCCTTCTTTACCGCCCTTCAAAATAAAATCAGGTTGATCGAGCCTAAGTTTCCCCTTCTGTTTATTAGCTCCATGGCAACTATAACATTTCTCCTGAAATAAAGGTGCCACTATATCCTTATATACGAATGCTGCCTGCACATCGGGTAATACTTTCTTTATTGTCTTTCCTTTTTCATTATCTGAATCGATAATTTTGGTAAGATAATCAGAACCATGTGTAAGCGATCCTCCTAAATGGCCGGTGATAATTATTAGAACAACCAATAACAAAGCAATCCATTTTGCAAACCCAGCATTGATGGATCGACGATACAAATAATATTGGAGTATCGAAACCGCCGCCACAGATATTCCCAACCATTGATGGCGGTCGACTAACTGTTCATTATAATCGCCCCCGTTACTTAATATATAACCAGTGATACAAGATAAAATAGCTGATACCATTCCTAAAAACAATGCAATGCCAATAGCAGGTTGTATTTTTTTATAGGATTCTTTTACCACCAGCCATTGAAACAGGCAAGCGATTAATAAAATACCAATTGGAAGATGAACAAGAACCGGATGAAAGTGACCTATAAATTGAAGCATGAAGAAAGTTATTGATATTTAGGATGAGCGTTGGGAACTTTGAGCTGCGAGTTTTGAGCTGTGAGCTTTGAGCTATGAGCTGCGAGTTTTGAGCTGTGAGCTGTGAGCTTTGAGCTATGAGCTGCGAGTTATGAGCTGTGAGCTGCGAGCTATGAGCCGTGAGCTTTTTGCTATGAGCTGCGAGCTTTAGTTATTCAATCATATATCTACCTTTTTAATCGTTTCATAAAACCCATCAACATTTTCTGTTCTTCATCTATATCTTTTAAAAGTAAACTCCGTAACTCATCGTTCCCATAATTAATTGCTTCGGCAATCAGCAATTGTGTTTCAATTTCGAAACTGGATCCTAATGAATACTCTATAAACCGATTATAATCCTTCTCGCTGGTTCGACTGCTTCCTTCTGCAATATTTGATGCTATTGAAACTGAAGCTCTCGTAATTTGGGAACAAAGTCCAAACTTCTCTTCTTTGGGAAAAGTATTTGCTAACCGATACGACTTTACTGCAATATCAATTCCTTTTTGCCAGATTTTTAATTCTTTAAAGTTTTTCATATAAACTATTTGCCGATAATTTATACCTTATTTTAAAAAATAAGATCGCGAAAAAACGATTGATAAACTTTTTTTTCTGTCCCATTTTCCCAAAATGATCCCTTGTTCCTCAAATTCTATTCAACCCTGGGCTTATCAAAAAAACAGGTTCAGCTTTTTTCATCACTTAATTCTCTCTGCTCAAAACAACCAGCTAAAAACTCAAAATTCGCTGCCTCAATTATCCTTCTCAACTATATCGCTTTCGCAAAATATTCATCATATGTACATTGATACCCCATTGGTCGGCTACAGGTTGACGTGTGTAGGGCAATGTCCATAAATAATCCGGAGGGCCAAATTCAGTAAGGATCGTGAGCCGTTCCCCATTCCTTTTTTTTCGTTCTACAATTTTATCCCACCAGGTGAAATGTTCTTTCAATGCGTCTTCCCATTCGGGAGCACGGGGATCACTTACCTGCGGCCCTTCTGCATGTCCAACCCGGGAATGAATATGTTCCGTTCTTGATAAAGCCAGTTCCATGGTTTCAGGTTGATCTTTCAATAACGATTCATGTACCACGCACCAATGCGATAAATCTGCAGTAAGTTTAAGATCCGGCATCTTCTCCATAAAGTTTCTTGCCACGGCCGCCGAATAAAGTATACGGCCTCTATGTGTTTCATGATAAATTGGAACACCCGTTTTTTTATTTATTTCTGTAGTAAACTCTATAAATAATTTGTTTTGTTCGAATGAAAAATAATCTTTCCCCGAATGACAATTAATATACAGCGGATTCATTTTCGTAGCAGCCGTTACTGCCTCTTTAAATTGAGCTAAATGCTTTTGTGGATCCCTATCACTCCCACCGCATAACAATCCAAACGATAAATTATATTTTTTTGCTGTGGCCATTAGCTCGGTCCTGTCCTTTTCACTACCGGGCACCCACATTTCAAAACCGTCATATCCTTCTTTCTTAATCTTAGCACAAAATTCATCGGTGGAGCCTGCCCATCCCCAATTGGTTGCCAATATGATTAATTCAAAATTTTTATTTGATTGAAATGATTGCGCAGGAGCCGTTGCAAAAGAATCCAAAGAAGATAATAAAAGAGCCGAACTGGTAGCCCCTGTAAGTCCTAAAAATTTTCTACGATTAATCGACATGCGCAACAATTAGTTTGGTTATAAACAAGAATTAAAAAACCAGCCATCAAAACTTATGCAATTATTTCTTCAATTACTCTTCCTGAAACATCGGTTAACCGGAATGGCCGGCCCTGGGATTCATACGTAAATTTTTCATGATCAAATCCAAGTCGATTTAGAATGGTTGCCTGTATATCGAAAGCTTCTGTTTTACCACTTACAATATCATATCCTATTTCATCCGATTCTCCATAACTGGTACCTCCTTTTATTCCACCACCGGCCATCCACATAGAAAATGCTGCCGCGTGATGATCTCTTCCTTTATACGGCATTTGTTTTCCCTCGCGGTTTTCCTGCATGGGTGTACGTCCAAATTCTGATCCCCATACTACCAACGTTTCATCCAGTAATCCTCGTTGTTTTAAATCAAGCAATAAGGCAGTTATACATTTATCAATCTTTCTGCATTTATTTACCAATCCGATATCTACGGCATTACCGGCAGAATCGCCATGTGTATCCCAACCCCAATCAAATAACTGCACAAAACGTACTCCCTTTTCCACCAACTTTCTTGCTAATAACACGTTGTTTGCAAAACTCGCTTTCCCAGGTTCAGTTCCGTACATTTCATGAATATACTGCGGTTCATCGTTTATATTCATTACTTCCGGAACAGATATCTGCATCTTATACGCCATTTCGTATTGTGATATCCGTGAGAGTGTTTCGGGATCCTGGTATTCTTTATATTGCTCTTCATTAACTTTATTAATCGCATCAATTGACGCTTTGCGTAAATCACGGTCCATACCATTCGGGTCTTTAATAAACAAAACCGGATCACCTTCTCCACGGCATTGTACTCCCTGATATACACTCGGTAAAAATCCACTACCCCATACACTTTTACCGGCGTCCGGATTATTACCTCCTGAAGTGAGCACCACAAAGCCGGGTAGGTTTTTATTCTCACTCCCAAGCCCATACGTAACCCAGGAGCCAATACTTGGTCTTCCCAAACGAGGAGTGCCTGTATGCATTAGTAATTGTGCGGGTGCATGATTAAACTGATCAGTTGTTACCGCATTTAAAATCGCCACTTCATCAATAATAGTTGCTAAATGGGGAAGATTATCAGAAAGCCATAAACCACTCTGCCCGTGTTGACGAAAATTTGCCTGTGGCCCTAACATCTTTGGGACGCCGCGTATAAATGCAAATTTTTTTCCTTCTAACAATGATTGCGGGCAATCCATTCCATCCAACTTTGCTAATTCTGGTTTATAACTAAACATTTCCAATTGCGATGGGGCACCAGCCATATGTAAATAAATTACAGATTTTGCTTTGCCCGGAAACATGGAGGGCCTGGGAGCCAAAGGATTTGCTGGATCGAAAAAATTTTTTGCAGTCGAAGTGGAAGTTCCACAGCCTCCCAATAAAGACCCCAGAGCGAGTGCGCCAAAACCCATGGCACCTTCTTTTAAAAAATGCCTTCGGGTATAATGCTGCAAACTCGTGTGCGCTGCTTCTCTTGCCAATCGTTGATTATGTAATTCTTTCTGCGTCATAATTATTTTATTTGTTGTCAACAAAACGGCAGCTACTAATTTTTATTTACCCATTCATCTAAATTCAATAACGCATTGGCCACAACTACCAAGGCTGCTGATTCTGGATTTGTATGTTCGTTCATTGCTCCAATCATTTCACAACTTGCTTTTTCATCCTTTTTAAAACGTCTGATTGAATTATTATACAACTGAACCAGCGCTGATAATCTTTTATCGGAAATAGGTTTGAACATCATGGATTCATAACCGTACTGAATTTGTTGTGCTGCTTCCTTTCCTCCTTT
>JBJXDV010000325.1:0-3735 GCA_046153465.1 Chitinophagaceae bacterium | reverse complement strand
GAACCCTTTCCCGTGCTTCTTTCTCTAACTCCGCGTCGGTTTTCGCAACAAAGCCTGCTGTGCTTTTATTCTTTTCCCTATTCTCCAGTAAATCACCATATCTGTCCAGTGCCAGGTATTTTAATTGCTTGCGCCAATTTTCTTTACGGTCCATCTCTGTTTTTGGAAAATCATATGAATCCGGGTTTAGTACAATCGATTCATCCTTTGAAAATTCAAAAGGTTTGCTTAATATATCTTTATAAAGCGCAACTACTTCGGGTAAACGCTTACGAACTGCTTCAGATACAGCCGGAACAAATTGCACATCTCCTCCTAAAATTTCATCGTCGAGTTTAGTTTCAAATTTTTTCAAAGCCTGAATATCCGATTGAAGAAGAATATTTTTGCTTTGATCCACGAAACGATCACTCAGGAACTTCTTGAAAAGTGTTTTTGAAAATTCATCATCAATCTTCTTAGGACTGTAATGCACTTCTTTCAACATGTCGCCTACATTGTGAAGAATTTTTTCATATTTGCCGGGAGGTTTTCCGCCCCATCCAAAAGTTTGAAAAGCAACAATCAATCCTGCACCCAATAGCAGGATAAGTACGGGTAAAGTTCTTTTACTAAACATAATTTTTATAGCTTTTTGCATTACTCCAAAAATAACGATAAATAATACCAGTTGTTGCGGACTCCAATCAATATTAACAACTGATTTTACACAAATTACACAAACGGAAAAGGAAAATACCGCTTCAAAAAAAAATCCCGAAACATTTACGTTTCAGGATTTCTTATCCGGGTAACTGAGGGGGCTCGAACCCCCGACCCTCAGAACCACAATCTGATGCTCTAACCAACTGAGCTACAGCTACCGTTTTAGTTCGCAAATCTACGTATAAAAATAGTTTTACTCAAAACAACCAGTAAAATATATTTCATGATCTAATTGGGTTTTATTTGCATACTTAATTACTCAATAATGAACTTATTTTTTCTATTGTTACCTGTTGTTGGTGCCCTGATTGGATTTTTTATGAACTGGATGACTCTCTCATTTTTTTTTTTACCGCTATCTTCCTAAAAAGCAGCCTGCCATTGCTCATAAGATTGGGAAATTAGCTGCCGATAACCTATCAATTAGCGATCTGGCAAAAAAGTTAGGCGACCAAGAAAGTATGCAAAAAATATTGCCTGTAATGGAAGGTCATATTGATGATTTTTTACGAAACCGACTAGGTAAAGCAATGCCTATAATAAGCATGTTTATTGGCGATAAAACAATAACCCAGTTGAAGGTAGTGTTTATGAAAGAACTTGAAACAATAGTTCCAGCCACGATCAACAGCTTTATGCAAAACATGGAAAAAGATATCGATATTGAAAAAACGGTCTCAGAAAAAATAACAGCAATACCTTCAATTGACTTTAGCCAAAGGATAAAAGAAGCATTTTCGGATCCAATAAAAAAGGTTAAGCTTTTAGGAGCGCTTACCGGACTTATTATTGGAGTGGTACAAATGTTAATCGTGCTTTTAATCAATAAGCCGTAAATTCTCCCATTTTATTATCTCTTTTTTGACAAAAATAGTAGCCTAAACAATTTGCCTTTGAAATTGTTTAAAACTACCACTCATCATAATGTCACAAGTTCGTCACCCAACTAACGTCAAACTTTGCATACTTAATTTAACTGAAAAAATCATGAAGCAATTTCTTATTCTTGTCTTAATACTAATTTCAAGTAGCGTGGCTTTTACACAAATGCCTGCAGGTGTGGGGGGCGGTAGGCCAGGCGGAGCGCAAAACATGAATATGGGCCGGTTCTACGGAAAGATTCTTGACAGCAAAACAAACAAAGCACAGGAAGCAGTTTCCATCCAGTTGATTCAAAACAAATTCGACACGATAACAAAGAAAAGAAAGGATACGGTAATAGCGGGTATGTTAACCAGCAAATCAGGCGATTTTAGTTTAGAAAATCTTCCTGTCATGGGAAATTTTCGGTTAAAGATTACTGCTATAGGATATAAAACGATTGAACAAAAAGTAGCTTTTGTATTAAAATTTGGCCAGGGAGGAGATATGACCCAGGCATTGAATGGAATCGACAAGGACCTTGGCAATATAAAAATTGAGCAGGATGCCCAGGTACTTGAATCGGTAACTGTTAGCGGATCGAAAGCACTCGTGACGTCGAATATTGACCGCAAAGTTTTTAATGTTGAAAAAAATCTTACTTCGGCGGGAGGCACCGCAATAGATGTTATGAGAAATGTGCCCTCCTTGAATGTAGATATTGATGGTAACGTTACGCTCCGAAACAATGCCCCAACAATTTTTGTGGATGGAAGACCAACCACACTAACACTGGAACAAATTCCTGCAGATGCGATTCAGAGTGTAGAAGTAATTACAAATCCTTCGGCAAAATTCGATGCATCAGGCGGAACGGCAGGTATTTTAAATATTGTTTTAAAGAAAAACAGAAAGGCTGGCTATAACGGAAACCTTCGTGCGGGTATCGATCAGCGTGGTAAATATAATGTGGGAGGCGATATCAATGTGAGGCAGGGCAAAATAAATGTTTTTGCCAGCGCTATGTATAACCAGCGAAAATCAATATCGAACGGAACCACCGATCGGCTAACTTCCATCACTAACCCAAATACATTCTTATTACAGAAAGATAAAAACATTAGCGAAGGATATTTTGCTTTTCTAAGGGGTGGGGTTGATTACTTTATTAATAACCGCAATACGCTTTCGTTATCGGGGGTGTATGTAAACGGAAAATTTAAACCGGAATCAATCAGCGATATTTTTGTTGATACATTATATAGTCCATCAAAAACTTCTTCCTTTAGTAACAGGATTTCGAACAGCACCGGTGAATTTAAAAACAGAGGAGCCGTAGTTGGGTTTAAACACAATTTTGCAAAAGCCGGTAAGGAATGGACAGCCGATTTTAATTTCAATAAAAGCAATAATGAAAATGAGAACCTTGTAATCAGTAATAATTACACCCAGCAAAATGGTACACTTACCAGGAATTTTAAACAATTACTTTCTGGCGGTGGTAATACTCAATTCATAACTACGCAAACAGATTTTGTGAATCCGTTGACCGAAAATTCAAAACTGGAGATGGGTGTGCGTGCACAAATTCGGAAGGTAGATAGCAGAAATGATATCAGTTTTATTGATGCTGGTGGAGCCACTGCTAAAGTACCACAATTGTCCTCTCAGTTTTTAAATAAGGATCACGTGTATGCTGGTTACGCAACGTTCACCAACAAGATCAAAGATTTCGGTTATCAACTGGGGCTGCGGGCAGAAAGTTCCAACTATAGCGGTGATGTTAAAACCGTATCCTTTTCGGGGAAAGACACGTTGATCAGTTATTCGAATAGTTTTCCATTGAGTTTCTTTCCAAGTATTTTTTTATCACAAAAATTCAAGAAGCAACAGGAACTTCAAATGAATTTCTCGCGACGTATCAATCGACCAAACTTTTTCCAGTTATTTCCTTTCACCGATTATTCGGATACACTTAATCTTTCGAGAGGAAATCCGAACCTGGTCCCCGAATTCACGTATTCCTTTGAAATATCTTATGCGAAAACCTATGCCACAACAAATTCGTTTTTAGCATCCGTTTATTATAAATTCACTGATGACTTAATTACCCGTTACCAGGTAGCTGAAGCAAGCCCTTTAAAAATTTCTGATACCTTACTTATTAAT
>JBJXDV010000324.1:0-2828 GCA_046153465.1 Chitinophagaceae bacterium | reverse complement strand
GTCGATTAGTTTTCTGTTTAACTGATCGGCATAAGGCTGAATGGAAGGTTGAATTTGAGTTACAAAGAAAACGAATGCCTCTTCGAGCGATTTGTTTTCTGTATCGCAGGTCATACGAATTTGCCGCCAACAGGCATCTTCGCTAATAACGGCTTCTAATTCGCTACTATCCTTTAACCATTCTTCTAACTCCTTTGTTGATTTAATTTCACGGTCAAGTAGTTTTTTGAAATAGGGCTCTAATACTTCCCAATCGGTAACGATAAATGATTCCGGCAAAAAAACACGGGGTCGTTTTGTAATCGCTGCACTATAGTTCATATGATTGATTTAAATAGAAAAGCCATCCCATAATAATGGGACAGCTAAATTTTAATTCTACTATTATTTCTTTTTAGGAGCTGACTTTTTTGCTGGAGTTTCTTTTTCCTTAGTTACTTTTTTAGCTGCTGCCGCTTTTTTCTTGGGAGCCTCTTCTTTTTCTTTTACAGTCTTTTTTGTTGCGGGTGCTGTCTTTTTCACTTCCTGCGCAGATTTGGAAGATTTTTCTTTCGTTTCCTTTTTTGGCTTTTCGGCCACTACTTCTTTTTTAACCGTTGCTTCCACTATTTCTTCTTCCTCTTCAGGTATTTCCGATAATTTAATTTCAATATTATTTGACTTTAATACGGAAAACCATTTAATCATTTTCTTCATATCGCTATTGTATACCCGCTCAAAATCAATTTCGGGATACACTTTTTCAAAATAGGCTTTTACTGCTTTGGCATCTTTTTCATCAGGAAGCGTAGCATTCGTTTTTTCCATCGCTTGAAAAATATCTACAAGGTTCACATTGTCGCGAACCGTATATACTTCGATACTTTCGAGATGCGAAAAGTTATGAATACGGGAAGAAACAAATTTTGTTACATTATCTTCCAATGACCGAACAATGGCGCCATCAGTCTTACTGGTGATGAGTTCCTGCAACCCTGGCAAGCCGGTAACAGCTATAATTTTACTGTACTCCATAAAAACACGTTCTTTTTTTGAAGCTGCAAGATACTTTGACTGCCGGTTCTAAAAAAATAGAAGACTAATTAAAAGCAATTTATTATCAATAACCCCTTCTAAACCCATTTCCCTGAGTTTCCATGCTATTTTCCAATAAATCGAGATTTTGGAAAAAATTGATCATTACAATTTTTACATCATTTTCAATGGTTTGCTTTTTTCAATTACCATCGGTTCTCTGAATCATTGAAAAGAAAAAAGAGGAAATAGTTTCCTCTTTTAGAATGCTTTTCCCCTTCGTTCATTTAAAAAATTATCAGGTTTTTAGCGATTTAAACTGGTTTTTCTTCACAATGTATAATAGTCCTAAACCAGCTAATAAAATAAGATACATACCTTTTGTATTACTAGTGCTATCTGGTCCATTACCGTTCTTGCTATTCAATCCTGCTGCCACCACTGTATACTTTGCATCTGTGTTACCCGTTGAACCTTCTTCATAAGCCATATCCCAGTTTTCATAATTTTTACCGGTGAGGCTGGTCAATTGGACCAATTCATTTTTACGACGATCCTTGAGTT
This sequence comes from Chitinophagaceae bacterium, assembly GCA_046153465.1. Lineage (GTDB taxonomy): Bacteria > Bacteroidota > Bacteroidia > Chitinophagales > Chitinophagaceae > Endoryza. The sequence continues at coordinate 1,250 of JBJXDV010000324.1, read as the reverse complement.
CCTTTAAATATTTTTTTCCGGCATCGCAATTAAATTCCCCATTAGCAGGATGTGTAATTACATAACGTGCCTGGTAGTTTTCGGTATTGGGCGTTACCTGGAACAAAAGATCCTGCGGAAATGCCTGCCTGTTATAGCGAATATGTAAACGGGTGAAATAAACATTGGTCCCTAACTCTTCGTTATCATCATTTACATCATCATAATTACTCCAATCGCGGGTAAGCCACCAAACACCCGCTTGAACTAAGTCTTGTTGTGTAGGCGGGTTACTAACGCAGGGATCGCATTTCACATAATTTTTCGGACTTACATCCCATGCATACTCGAGCATTGAAATATTTTTACCTTCTTTGTTCCATTGGTGTTGAAAAAGATTGTTATAAAATGCCCCGAAATTATTTTGAACAAATAAGGGGATGTTGTTTCCGGTTGGCAAAGAAACGGTTCGGTAATTTGTGGATTCAATTCTTCCCTTTTTGGTAAAGGCATATACAATCATATCCTGGTCGCCATCGGCATTGGCCATGCCTAACCGAATTGGTAGCATAAACTTTGGGGAACTAAAGCTGATTTGAATCGGGCGCAAAAATTCACCGGGCATTTTTTTCTTTTCTTTTTCATTCACTTTCACCACAAAAAATTTGAGGTTACTTTTTATATAGGGTTCCAATACTTCTTCGGCACCGGCAGGAATTTTATAGCCATTTTCGGTTAACCATTCTTTTAATCCAGATGATTCTTTGGCACTTAGAATAAGAATATCGTATTCTCCTACGATGTATTGAGCTTCTATCGTTACAGTATTTTTCTTACGGGTACCCAAAGCAGTTACAACCACCTCATTCATGGCTGAATTGGGGGCCGATTTATCAGCCCTTGCTTCTTCATCGCGAGGAGTGCATGGGTTTTGATCATAGTATTCTACCAATCGCGGTTTAGAATACTCATTTAGCATCGTAAAGATGGATTGATCAACCACTTTAATATCTTTTTTCTGCAATACCACAGGTACTGGAACCACCATGGCAAAGTCTTTAAAGTTTCCTTTAAAATCGTTGTACATCGTAATCACATTTCGGTTGCCATCTCTAACCAAAATTACCTGGCTGGTCTTATTTTTTAAGGTACCATCTGCTTTTGCAACATAAAAACCGCAAAAGGCAGCTACATCATGACTAAGCAGGATTGCCATTAAGAATACTGCTGTCATTTTTTTCATGATAGTTTTCATCCGTAATCGTTTTAAA
>JBJXDV010000323.1:0-6992 GCA_046153465.1 Chitinophagaceae bacterium | reverse complement strand
TCTTTTATTTAATTTCAGATACGATGGTAGGCAAGGTAAAGAGAATATTATTTATGCTCAAGATATAATATGTTCAATGAGTAAAATCATTGATATTAATGATGCAAAAAATCGTTAGCTCTGCCAGTCTTGCTGCCAATAACAACTCCAGGCCTGTAGATTTAGCTAAGTTTTACTAAGTGTTTTAACCTACTGAATGTTTCGGGCTTAATGTTTAAATAGGAAGCGAGATGTTTTTGAGGTACCCGTTGCAACATATGCGGATGATTTTTTAAATAATCCAAAAATCGTTCACGGGTTGAAAGAGACAAAGATTTATAATGCCGTTCATCTTTTTTTGCGAACATGGCCACCAATAACTGCCGCCCCATTCTATCACCACCAGGCATATGATCAAGCATATGGTTTAAACTTTTATAGGAGATACCAATCATGGTGGTGGGTTCGATGGTTTCAATGGCGACTAATGAATGGTTTTGCTTTAGAAAAGAAATTTCAGAATGAATGATATGACCTTCCGTAGCTAATTGCAGTGTGCTTTCATTTTTTCCCCGTCGAACATATTTTCTTACCAATCCACTTACCACCATACTCAAATACCCTTCAATTTCACCTACATTCAAAACAACTGTTCTCTTGCTAAAATTCCTAATCTCGCTGCAATTCAACATAAAAACCGCTTGTTCTTCAGTTACAGGAAAATATCGCTGAAGATTATTAATTGCATAATTAAATAATGCTGGATCAATATTTGGGTTAACCAATTCCATCCGATGTATTTCGATTTGGTTTACAGTTACAAAAATCAGTAAAATATTAAATTTTTAGTTCTGGCCAGGCCTTTTAAGCGACTAAAGGTTTCGGGTTTAATATCCAGATAGGAAGCAAGAAATTTTTGAGGCACCCTTTCAATGAGATCAGGTTGTTCTTTAATAAAACGAAAAAGCCGTTCTCGGGGGCTGTAACGAATCATATCGAGTAACCAATATTCTTTTTCAATAAAAATGTCAGTCATCATTAAGCGCCCCATGCGCTCCCATTTATCTCCCGACAAAAATAATTGCTCAAGATTGTTACGGCTTATCGATGCTACCGTAGATCCTTCAATAGCTTCAACGACGTACATTGAAGGTATCCCCCCATAAAATGAAACCGACGATACTAAAATATTTCCTTCTTTGGCAATTAACTTGACAACCTCGTCCTTACCCCGATAAAAGTACTTTCGCAATAATCCTTTTACTACAAAGTTTAAATATTGCTCAACCTCACCCATTTCTGTTAAGCGTGCTTTCTTATCATAATTTCTAATCTCAATAATTTGAGACAATAGATCCTTATCTTCCTCATTCAAGGAAACATAGCGCCCAATATATTCAATGAAGCCACTAATCATTACTGCAAGGTAATATTTTGATTTATGTTAATGATGATTTTTTAATTCGAGCAAAGCGCTTGCCAAAATCAAATAGATCTGATTATATTCAAAAACAAAAACCCCTATTAAATTGCTTGTTTGTAGAATAGTCCCATTGTCTTAGGTTTGCAATCACATCAAATTAACGATTTTACCATGGTATCAAAAATTAAAGTAGCGAACCCGGTTGTTGAGCTGGATGGCGATGAAATGACAAGAATTATATGGAAATTTATTAAGGACAAACTAATACTCCCTTATATAGAAGTAGATATTAAGTACTATGATTTAGGTATTGAATACCGCGATCAAACAAACGACCAGGTAACGATCGACTCTGCCAATGCAATCAGGCAGTATGGAGTAGGAATAAAATGTGCTACGATTACCCCTGATGAGGAGCGGGTAAAAGAATTTAGACTCAAACAAATGTGGAAGAGCCCTAATGGCACGATTCGTAATATTTTGGACGGTACGGTTTTCCGCGAACCTATTGTTATAAAAAATATTCCCCGCCTGGTCACTACCTGGGATAGTCCGATTATTGTAGGCCGACACGCTTTTGGAGATCAATACAGGGCTACAGATTTTGTGGTTCCTGGAAAGGGAAAACTTACCGTAAAATTTGAAGGTGAAGATGGAAAAATTATTGAACATGAAGTCTTCCAGTTTAAAGGACCTGGTGTGGCAATGAGTATGTACAATACAGATGAAAGTATTATTGGATTTGCAAGAAGTTGTTTCAATGTTGCTTTGCAAAAAAAATGGCCACTTTACCTGAGTACCAAGAATACTATTTTAAAAAAGTATGATGGAAGGTTTAAAGATATTTTCCAGGAGATATTCGAAAATGAATTTATGCCGGCCTTTGAAACAGCAGGAATAACCTACGAGCATCGGTTAATCGATGATATGGTGGCAAGTGCGTTGAAATGGAATGGCAACTTTGTATGGGCATGTAAAAATTACGATGGCGATGTTCAAAGTGATACCGTTGCACAGGGCTTTGGATCTCTTGGATTAATGACCTCTGTGTTGGTAACCCCGGATGGAAAAACGATGGAGGCTGAAGCAGCGCATGGCACCGTGACCCGGCACTTCAGAGATCATCAAAAAGGTAAACCTACTTCCACCAATCCAATTGCTTCAATTTTTGCCTGGACAAGGGGCCTTGCATTTAGAGGAAAATTAGATAATAATAAATCATTGATTGAGTTTTGCCAGGCTTTGGAAACAGTGTGTATTGAAACGGTAGAAAGCGGCAAAATGACCAAAGATCTTGCAGTTTGTATTCATGGTAATAAAGTTGACCATGGTACTCATTATTTGTATACCGAGGAATTTTTAGACGCGATCGATAAAAATTTACAACTAAAAATGAAATTATAAAAAATACACCCTTTATTATTAAAAGTTCTGCCTACTGGCAGGGCTTTTTTTGTTTATTCCACTAATTACAATCGCCGGCTTATTCCAAATAAAACATTTCCCTTATTTTTAAACTATGTATTTAATCGCACTCGCAATTGCTCCCGGTGTTGCTATAATGTTTTACATGTACTCAAAAGATAAGTACGATCGTGAGCCATTCAAAAATTTATTTATTTCATTTCTGCTTGGAATACTAAGCACTATTCCTGCTATTATTATTCAAAAATTTTTTCAACCCCAATTGGCCTTTTTTTTTCAAACAAAATCAATATCGTATTATGCATTGTTTGCCTATGCAGTAGTTGGCTTTGGAGAAGAACTCTCAAAATTTATTATGGTTCGCTATTATGCCTATCGTAAACAGGCATTTAACGAACCATTCGATGGAATTATTTATTCGGTGATGGTAAGCATGGGTTTTGCCACGCTTGAAAACATTGGTTATGTTTCCGATGGAGGATATGCAACGGCGCTGTTGAGAATGTTTCTTTCGGTTCCGGCCCATGCATCATTTGGCGTACTAATGGGATATCATATTGGACTCGCAAAATTTGATGCGCATAACAGTGCAACTCATTTATGGAAAGGCTTATTATTAGCAGCCTTTTTTCATGGCAGCTTTGATTTCTTTTTATTCTTACAGGAAAGCACCGAGGTAACCCAATACGTTTCTACGGCGCTATTATTTGCAGGCGCACTCGTTTCCTATTGGATTGCAATCCGTCTATCACTTAGATCCATAAGGCAACACCAGGATTTATCCAAACAGGAATATAACCGTCGTAATAATATAATTTAGTATGGAATTGGTTATAAGGCCCGCTGAAATAGATGATATTCATTCAATTGGTTACCTTGCCTACCAGGTATGGCCAACCGCCTACAAAAATATTCTTTCCCTCGATCAGCTTCAATATATGCTGGAGCTTATATATAACCCGGTAGCACTTCGAAAACAAATGACCGTCGATCACCACCAGTTTATTGTAGCAGAATTGGAGGACGAACCCGTTGGCTTTGCATCCTACTCTAAGATCTTTGATTCGGGCATTAGCAAACTTTTCAAACTGTATGTAAGGCCGGATGTACAGGGGAAAAATCTTGGAAAATCACTTTTAAAATATACTGAGGACGCAGTGAGAGAATTAGGAGCGACTACCCTGTCGTTAAATGTAAACCGAAACAACAATGCTATTCAGTTCTATGAAAAAATGGGGTTTAAAATTGTAAAGCAAGAAGACATTGATATCGGAAACAATTATTTTATGAATGATTTCATATTGGAGAAGAAACTTTAAGATTATTGCAGGCTACAATAATAAATCAGCCCTTTACCATTGCTGCCGCTTTCATTTGCGCTGCTTTTTCCTTGCCTAAATATTTTTCGATCAACATATGTACCAGATAAACAAGAGGTGTACACAGGATAGCAACTGTAAATTTATATAAGTACCCGGTACCCGCAATAGCGGTTACACGGGCAAAGGAAAAATTAAGAGAGAAGTATAAATAGATATAAGAAACAACAAGGGTATCGATCAATTGAGAAACGAGCGTAGAAAGTGTAGCGCGCATCCAAATACGCTTTTCTCCGGTAAGAAGCTTGATTTTTTTGAATACGGTGGCATCGGCAAGTTGTCCGAGCAAAAAAGCTGTTAAAGAAGCAGCAATAATATTCATTCCCTGCCCGAGTATCTGGGTATAGGCTGATTGCATATTCGGAACATTATTCTTTACCTGCGAGGTTGTCCAATAATCATCAGGCGCGGTATGAATAGCTCCATAAAAAATGATAAAGGCAAAAGCAATTAAACAGGCTGTTAATACAGAAAGAAACCGAACTCCTTTCACGCCATAATATTCATTAATAATATCGGTCATGATAAAAACAATTGGCCAGGGCAGCACGCCAACCGACAACGTAAATCCAAGGCCGCTTTCTCCCAGCAGAGTGAAGTTAGCAGGATCCATTCCCATTGTTTTTTCCAATGAAAACAACTTTACCCCAATCACTTCCGCAATTAATGCATTAGCAATAAAAAATCCACCTAATACTATAAAAAGGCGTGTTGGTTTATCTTTAATAATATAATGAATCATTTAAAAGATCAGTATAAATTGAGGAATTAAAAACAGTAAGTTAAGAATTATTAACCATCGGGGAAAGTGATTCCAAACCTGTTTTTTTTGCATCAACAAAATAACAAATGAAATGTTTACGAAAAGATTTAAGATAAAAGAAAGAATGACCCCCATTACAATAATGGTAGAAGAAATAACGCTTTGAGGTAACAATGGCCACCATTTATTAAGTAGGGTTACCAACAGGCAACCATTACAAATTAAACTTACCCTCATTAGAAAAAGAATATTTTTCATATCTATTATATTGTAAAATAGTAGTTTTTGCTGACCATTTTAAAAAAATAATACGATTAAAAAACCCTTTCGACTACCGCTTCAACCATACTTAACTACTATCTTCGTACTTATAGAAAATGTTATACCTGGCAAATGAGTGAAGTTCGAATTGTAAGTATTATGCCTTATACCATTCTACCTGCAAGGCTAGGTGGCGAAAAAGGGATTGCCCTTTTTAATGAATATGTTGGGAAAGAATTTCCTATTACAGGTATCAGTACCCGTGCAAATGATGTACGTGCCGCCAAAAATTACAAAGTACTCAATATTCTTTCTGATAAAAGGATACGCTACTTTAATATCTTTTTGTATTTCAGGATTCGAAAAATTTTAAACGTAGAAAAAGCAACGCATTTACTTATCGAGCACCCCTATTTTGGCTGGCTTGCCTGGATGCTGAAAAAAACATTGCCCATCACCTGGGTAGTACATTCGCATAATATCGAATTCGAAAGGTCGAGATCCATTGGCCGGTGGTGGTGGAAAGCACTGAAGTGGTATGAAACATGGGTATATAAACAATCGGATATTGTATTTTTTATTTCGGATGATGATAGACAAAATGCTATCGAAAACCTTGGTATCGATTCCCAAAAATCTTTTACCATTACCTATGGCGTAGAAATAGCTGCTATACCTACAGACATTTCCAATTGCAAAAAAACAATAGAACAGTTGCACCAAATTCCTTCAGGGGATAAAATACTATTATTTAATGGCGCGCTTTATCATCATAGTAATTACGATGCTGTAAAAGTGATAACAGATATCATTAATCCGGTTCTGCTCACTCAATCCATTCCCTATAAAATAATCATATGTGGTAAAGGACTGCCGGAGTCGTTCAATGAATTGATAGAATTTAGCAATAAGAATATCATTTATGCAGGCTTTGTACGAGATATATCTCAGTATTTCAAAGCTGCAGATGTTTTTCTCAATACTGTACTCACAGGCGGAGGTATAAAAACAAAAGCAGTTGAAGCAATTGCGTATAACTGTTCGGTTATATCTACTGAAAGCGGCGCAATTGGCTTACAAAAAGAAGTATGCGGAAATAAATTAAGCATTGCAGCCGATAATAATTGGGGTTCATTTACAAATCATTTACTTGAAATATTGAGGGAGAACAACACAACACCGCAGGCTTTCTACGATTATTATTACTGGGGAAATATCGCAAAAAAAGTTGTTGCTATCTTAAAAAAATGAACCCGAATCTTTAGCTAATCAATGTTATTCTTTCAATAACAATTCCATTTCAACAGTAACCTGCCTTTCGGTTAATTGCCGGCCAATAAATTTTCGCAAGCCCGTTTTATTATTTACAAATAAATTAGCGGGTATACCCCCACTCCATTTCTCATCAATCATCGGGCAAAAATAATCTGCATTGGTTTCATCGAGCCAGAATAGGGTAGCATTGAACTTATTTTTTTGTGCAAATGAATTAATTTTTTCAGGGTAGGCTTCTTTAAAATCGAGACTTACTAAAATATATTCTACTTTTTTATCTTTTTGTTTATCTACAGCTTCGAGCAACCAGGGAATTTCATGAATGCAGGGAGTACACCAGGTTGCCCAAAAACTAATAATGATAGGGTGATCGCTGCTTTTTATATACGTTGCAAGCGTTTCTATTTTTATTTTTTTTACTTCCTGTGCATTTCCTAACGCAATATTGAATTGAACGGCAATAAAAACAACCATTTTTAAATGAAAT
>JBJXDV010000322.1:0-4704 GCA_046153465.1 Chitinophagaceae bacterium | reverse complement strand
TTTTGCTTTGCCGCTAATAGTAGGCGTTTTCTCTGGCCCATTTGGTATGTTTTGGAACGATTGGGATATGTGGTGGGGCCCAAGAATACTAACGGGATCGCTTAGTGGTACGCTTGGATTAACCTATATTATTTTATGGATCGCAGTTCCTATTGCAACTACCGCTTCTGAAAAATTAGAAATGAAAGGAGAACGGGTAGATCTTAATAGTATCAGGGATACCGTTAAGGGCGACCTGGAAAATTTTAAATCAAAAGCGCAAAATTTTAGCAGTGAGCTCAAACAAAGTGCTGCTCAATTTGGAGAAAAGGCAAAAGAGTTTGGTCAAACAGCAGGTAATACAGCAAAAACCTTTGCTTCAGAAGCAACACCAATAGCCAGAAATGCGGGTAGTGGTGCGGGTCATGTAATTGCTGTGTTATTTAAAGCCTTCTTCCTTTTTATCGGCGGTATACTGGCATTGGCCTTATTAGGAGTAATGGCTGGTTTATTTGGAGCTGGCGTAGTGATAATGCCTTTCAAAGGATTTTTTTTAGAAAGTGGCTGGCAGTCGGTAGTTGCCTGGAGCACACTATTATTTTTCTTTGGAATTCCGGTGCTTGCCTTTTTGGTTTGGATCATCAGAAAAATCGCTGGCGCAAAGAAAAACCCTTATATAGCCTATGTTTTTGGAGTATTATGGATTATAGGCTTGATTAGTTTTATTTCATTGATTGCAGGTATTGATCGAAATTTCAGAGGCGGTGCAAGAATTCAAAACGATATCAGGTTATCACCGATCAAAGACAGGTTAACCATTAAGGTAACGGAATCGAATGTTCGCTATTATGGCGGTTGGATGAATTTTGGTGATGGCATTCGATTTACAGAAGATAGCCTGGTACTCTCCAACGTTGGATTGAAGATTGAAAAGAGTTTAGATTCTTCTTACCACGCATCCTATACCCGGTATAGTAATGGTAAAACAGATGGGCAGGCTGAGGACCTTGCAAGAAATACCAGCTATACCGTTACACAATGGGATAGTATTCTTTACCTCGACAAAGGATTTTCTATACCCAGAGGAGAAAAATTCAGAAATCAACATATTATGGTTACCATTCAGATTCCAATTGGAAAAAGAATTATTCTTGATAAAAGCGTGAACAGGCATTTGAATCGCTGGTCCTTCTTTCTAGGATCTGGCCGTCACAGGAGCGATTGGGATTGGGATAATAACGACGGGTACTGGGTAAGCGGCGATTGGAATAATAACATCGAATATATTATGACACCGGGAGGGATAGAATCAATAGATAGAATGGATGAACAAGAGTTAAAGAAAGGTAAGTATAAGCTGAAGGAAATTAATAATAGTAATACAGATCATGAAAACAGCGAAAATGACCAGCAGAATGATACAGATACCCGGCAGGATAATAAGTATCGATATCGGCCCGGCAATGATTCTACAAAAACCAAAACAATTATTGATACGGTAGTAAGTACAAGCACAACCTATAACAATGATGCAAACAAAGACGAAGAAAAAGAAGATAGCCGTGAAAAAAATTCTTCGGTATTGAATACGTCATTGTATGTTTTTGCCAGAATGTTTCAGCAATAAATTCCCGCCGCCTGGTTGCAAAGGCAACATTTGGCGGGGTTGAAGTTGGAACAAAAGAGTCCTGCATTGCGGGGCTCTTTTATTTTTTGATTCGTTCAAATGCCTGTTTTAAAAGGAGGGTACCTTTTGTAAAACCATTTATCTTGCGTTATTACTATTACCACAACAATGGACCTTTCGATTTTACAATGCCCACTTACCCGCCAACCAATCAGGATGGCCTCTTTGGATGAAATCGCCGAAGCCAATAAAAAAATTCCGGACCTGTTAGATCCGTTGGAGATGGGCGTGGCGAATGAAGAAGGAAACTGGTTCTATCCCATTTGGAAAAACATTTATCATTTACATAGTTTTTATTCTATTCCATTGCTCAACAACATAGCTGCCGGTAAGAGTATGGAGTTTGATAAGCAGCGAATCTTTAATTATTTCAACCAGTTATCCTTCCACGATTTTGAAGGCCGGCAAATATATAATGATGATGATGCCTTTGTAGACTTCAGGCCTCTTTTATTACCGTATACACAACATGGTTTTTACAATTGCCGTCAATACCTTGATAAAAAAGGTAAATATTATGTTGATGCGGCTTGCGGTCCGGTTGCCTATAAAGAATATATTCAATTGGCCGAAGATTTTGACTATAGAATATGCATTGATCTTTCGGTGAACGCATTGTTGCAGGCGCAACAAAATCTTTCTTCGGCTAAGCAGTCTGGAATTTTTATTTGTGGAGACCTTACTGCATTACCATTACAAGATGGGATAGCCGATGCTGTTTTATGCCAGCACGCATTGTTTCATGTACAAAAAAAATTGCAGGCCAAAGTAATCCAGGAATTAACAAGGGTAGCAGCGCCAGGAAAAAAAATTGCCATTGTGTACGATTGGTTTTATCATTCTATGTTTATGAATATTGCATTGGGCCCTTATCAACTCTATAGAATAATTCGCCATTGGGCCGGCAAAAGATATGCCCGTATTTTTAAAAAAGATAAACTCTATTTTTATGCTTATCCTTATTCCTGGTTTGTAAACAATAACCCTGGAAAAAAAATCGAATGTTATTGCTGGCGAAGTGTAAATATTCATTTTACACGTTTCTATATTCGTGCATCTCTGGGGGGTAAGAAATTAATCGACAGGATTTGGAAGATGGAAAAAGAAAACCCTAAAAGAATGGGCAGGCTGGGAGAATATCCAATTATTGTAATAGAAAAATAAATTTGCGCTTACATTTGTTCACTGATCTTATAACCTCCTAATCGAATTGTATACATGAAAAATACTCCATTTACTAAACAACATATAGCACTTGGCGCAAAAATGGCTGAATTTGCTGGTTACAATATGCCGATCAGTTATAGTGGTATAAATGATGAGCATGCGGCCGTTCGTACACATGCAGGTGTTTTTGATGTGAGCCATATGGGTGAATTTATTTTAAAAGGAGAACATGCTCTCGATCTTATTCAACGTGTTACTTCTAACGATGCCTCCAAACTCACTCCAGGTAAAGCTCAGTATAGTTGTTTGCCAAACGAAGAAGGGGGTATTGTAGATGATTTACTGATCTATTGTATAGAGCAGAACAAGATATATATGCTGGTGGTCAACGCATCTAATATTGAAAAAGATTGGAACTGGATAACAAAGTTCAATTCTAACAATGTAGAAATGCACAATATTTCTGATAAAACCTGCTTACTTGCAATTCAAGGCCCCAATGCCACTAAAATACTGCAATCCCTAACCAATATTGATATTCTAAACCTGAAGTACTATACGTTTGTAAAAGGAAAGTTTGCAGGCGTTGAGAATGTATTAATAAGCGCAACCGGATATACAGGAGCCGGCGGGGTAGAAATTTATTTTGAAAATCAGCCAGGCGAAAGTGCTGGTAAAAAGGGTAACGCTGAAAAAATATGGAATGCGATTTTTGCCGCTGATCCTTCTCATTCAATAAAGCCTATCGGATTGGGTGCTAGAGATACCCTTCGGTTAGAAATGGGATATTGTTTATATGGAAATGATATTGATGATACTACTTCGCCCATAGAAGCTGGCCTGGGATGGGTTACTAAATTCAACAAAGAATTTACGGCAAAACCTATATTAGAAAAGCAAAAAGTAGCCGGAATACAACGAAAGCTTATCGGGTTTACAGTGATCGACAAGGGAATTCCCCGACATCATTACGAGATTAAAGATGTTGCAGGAAATAAAATTGGTTATGTTACCTCAGGTACACAATCTCCTTCACTTCAGAAAGCAATTGGAATGGGATATGTATCTGTCGAACACTCAGCAATCGATACAGAAATATTTATTACAGTCCGGGATAAATTATTAAAAGCTGTTGTAGTAAAATTTCCATTTTCTTAATACGTCGGTTAACCGAATAAGATGTAAGATTAATAAAATCAGTTATTAGTATTAGTGCTATCCAAGTTCTTTAGGTATTTAATGAGCTAGGTTAATGTACTGAAAAGTATTAACTAAGAGTTTAAAAAAAAAAGACAAAGGAGAAGAGTTTTCGGTTTAAAAGAAATTATTTCTGTAGTCCTCTTTTATTCTCTTTCCTCTTTAACCTCTTTGCCAAAAAATAGTAACTAAGAGTATAAAGAGAAAGGAGGCTAAAGAGAAGAGTTTTCGGTTTAGTAGAAATTATTTCTGCATTACTCTTTTATCCTCTTTCCTCTTTAACCTCTTTGCCAAAAAATAGTAACTAAGAGTATAAAGAGAAAGGAGGCTAAAGGAGAAGAGTTTTCGGTTTAGTAGAAATTATTTCTGTATTCCTCTTTTATTCTCTTTCCTCTTTAACCTCTTTGCCAAAAAAATTGTAACAAAGAGTATGAAAGAGAAAAGAGACAAAGGAGAAGAGTTTTCAGTTTAGTAGAAATTATTTCTGTATTCCTCTTTTATTCTCTTTCCTCTTTATTCTCTTTGCCAAAAAAATTGTAACTAAGAGTTTAAAAGAGAAAAGAGACAAAGGAGAAGAGTTTTCGGTTTAGTAGAAATTATTTCTGCATTTCTCTTTTATCCTCTTTCCTCTTTAACCTCTTTGCCAAAAAATAGTAACTAAGAGTATAAAGAGA
>JBJXDV010000321.1:0-12596 GCA_046153465.1 Chitinophagaceae bacterium | reverse complement strand
ATCAATGTTCATAAACAATTTGAAGGAGATGATGAATGGATACAAGAAATAAAAAAAACGATTCCACAGTACAATATCACCTACTTTAATTTCTTTTTTGATAACAACCAATCGGTCTATAAACCCGGCCGCGAAAACCCCGAGAGTCGCCCTGGCATGGATTGGGGCCAGGGACCGGCACGAGAAAACATTATTCAAACGAACTATCAAACACAACAATTCATTGGAGAGAAACAAGTATTTGAATCGAAATACCTGGTGCAGGATAGTTTGCGAAAAATAAATTGGAAGTATACTACGGAGACAAGAAAAATAGCTGGGTTTATGTGCCGAAAGGCAACGGGAATTATTATGGATTCCGTTTTTGTATTTGCATTTTTTACCGATGAAATAATGGTTCCCGGTGGGCCTGAAGGTTTTAATGGATTACCCGGAATGATATTGGGTGTTGCAATTCCCCGCATGCATACTACCTGGTTTGCTACCAAACTTGAATTGGTAGAAGTAACAGCAAAAGATCTTGCTGCACCTACCAAGGGGAAAAAATCAACGAATAAAGATTTGGAAAAATCTTTACAGGGGTTTTTAAAAGATTGGGGTAAATGGGCCAATCAAAATATATGGCAAATTATGCTTTAATCTTTAGCGAATTAATTCGAATACAAAACTTTCTTTCGCTTTAATTTCAAATCCGCTCAACTCTTTTACGTCGCCCGATTGAATATCTTTTACCTTGGAGAAGCCCTCTACCCTTTCTTTATAAATATTCCAATCCGGCTTAAAATTACGATTACCCGTATTAGTTATAACCATCACTGTTTGTTTTGCATCGTAGCGAAAATAAATATATACTCCATCTCTAACAATAAACTGCATGGTTTTACCAGTGGTAATCGCCGAAGAAGTTTTTCGGAATTTCGCCAGTTTACTAATGTAATTGAACGATTCATTTTCTTTTTCATTTCTTCCGGCAGCGGTAAATTTATTAACCGCATCGCCTGACCATCCACCGGGAAAATCTAACCGCACTTCTGCATCAGTAGGGTTTTTAAAATTCTTCATCAATAATTCGGTACCATAGTATAATTGAGGAATGCCGCGCATAGTTAATAACCAATTAAGCCCCCATTTCATTTTTAACCAGTCCTCTCCTATCACAGAATACACCCGATCCATATCATGATTATCAAGGAAAATACAATTATTCATAGGATTTTTATACACTATATCCTGTGCAAGTGTCATATATACTTTGTTAACTCCTTCTGTCCATCCAAAGGGTTGATTCATACCTGCCAGCATTGCAAAACATAAGGAGAAATCAATGGCGCCCGGAGCATTGTGCTTAAAAGGAATGTTGAAATTGTTTTGTACAAAGTATGCATTCGCTACCACCGTATTTACCCAGGCTTCCACAAATGTAGTGACCGTAGGAAATTCATTGGCTAATGCAGCATTCATCTTATTTAGAAACTGTTCATCGCAATATTTATATGTGTCAATTCGAAAACCATCGAACCCAAATTCCTCTACGCTCCAGATAGCATGTTGTATAAGAAACGTAGCGAGCAATGGATTACTTAAATTTAAATCGGGAAGATGAGGTACAAACCATCCCTTCACCATATTTGTTTTATCAAAACTAGAACCATAAGGATCAAACATTGCTTCCTCACGGTGATTGGGGCCCGTAAATTGAGGCCAGCGTGTAATCCAATCATTCGCTGGTGGATCCAAATTAATCCAATGATCCATTCCAATATGATTGTAGATTGCATCCTGGATAATCTTCAATCCTTTTTTGTGAGCAGCTTGAATAAATGATTTATACCCCGCGTTTCCACCCAGTCGCTTATCAACATTATAATGATCCGTAAACCAATAACCGTGATAACCCGCCATATCAAAATTTCCCTCCCGCATTTTGGGCATATCGTTTTCAGTAACCGGCGTAAACCAAATAGCCGTAACACCCAACTCGCTAAAATAATCAAGATGATCTTCCACTCCCTTGAGATCGCCGCCATGACGCGCAAATTTATTATTACGATCGGCGGTTTTATCTCTATACATAGCCGGCAAGGCATCATTGGTACTATCGCCATTGGCAAACCGATCGGGCATCAGCAGGTAAGCAAAATCTTTAGAAGTAATTCCCTGCACCCGTGTTAATCCATCTTCTTTGCTTCTTGCTTTTAATTCATAATCGAAAGAATGTTCACCATAAGTAAATTTAACTTTCTGTGGTTTAGCATTTTTGTCAATGATAAGGTCCACAAAAAGGTAATGCTTATTTTCGACAGATTGGATCTTCACCACTTTAACATCCGGACTAGAAGAACGAACTACAATTTTTTCAGTAGCAATATTTTTATCACTTCTTATTAATAACTGAAGTTTGGGTTCTTTCATACCCGTCCACCAATGAGTTGGGTATACAATTGTTTCCGATTGAGACCAGCAAAACATTGTAACCAAAAACAATGTACTACTTACGAAAAATTTTTTCATACAATTAAATCTTTTCTTTTTTAATGGATATAGCGGCAGGGTCATACACATAAATTACACTGACGGCAGCACAGAGCATAAATATACCCGACATAACGATTGCATAAACCGGTTGGTTATTATAAATATTTTTGACCATCGGTCCGCCAACGATCCCATTCAATATTTGAGGAAGTGTAATAAAGAAATTAAAAATACCCATATACACGCCCATTTTACCTGCAGGTATGGAGCCCGATAGGATTACATAAGGCATTGCCAGAATACTGGCCCAGGCAATACCAACACAGGCCATTGAAAAAATCAGGAACTCTTTATTGGGTGCGAAGAAAAAGGAGATGAGTCCAATACCGCCGATGATCAGCGAAAGAGCATGGGTTTTTTTTCGCCCAATAGCTTTAGCGATCATGGGTAAAGAAAGCGCATAAAGCGCCGATACGCCATTGTAAACACCAAAAATTACACCGGTCCAGCTTTGTGCTTTGCGATACATATCAGAACTTCTATCTTCAATGGGTAGGTGAAAAATATGGGTAGCAATCGCGTCCGTGGTGAATACCCACATACCAAAAAGTGCAAACCATGAAAAGAATTGCACCAGGCCAAGTTGCTTCATCGTTCGGGGCATGTTTACCATATCCTTGAATATTGAACTTATGCCTGCCTTATGATCATTATTCTTGCCATGGTACTTTTCATATTCTGCTGGTGGAAATTCCTTGGTTTTGAAAACGGTCCATAAAATGCTGGCCACAAAAACAGCCGATCCTATATAAAATGAATATTTCACATTATCAGCAACAACTCCGTTCGGAGCACTTTCTGATATACCAGAAGACGCTAGTATTGCCGGTAACCAGGATCCGATAACGGCACCTATGCCAATTAAAAATGTTTGTATAGAGAACCCGGCAGTACGTTGCACATCTGGTAGATTATCGGCTACCAATGCACGAAAAGGCTCCATCGCCAAATTAAAACAAGCATCCATAATCATCAGAAAGCCCGCGCCTATAATAACCAGCGGAGCGATACTACCTAATATATTTGCATTA
The DNA here is from genome assembly GCA_046153465.1 of Chitinophagaceae bacterium. Taxonomy (GTDB): domain Bacteria; phylum Bacteroidota; class Bacteroidia; order Chitinophagales; family Chitinophagaceae; genus Endoryza. Next base: position 9,030 of record JBJXDV010000321.1, on the reverse strand, counting down.
GGCATTAACGTAAGGGCACTCGCCGAAAGAAGTGCTCCGGCAAGGAAATAAGGTCTTCGCCTTCCCAATCGGTTCCAGGTTCGGTCGCTATAGTGACCCACCAACGGTTGAACAATCAAACCAACGAGAGGGGCCGCCAACCAAAACCACGATAAGTGTTCTACATCGGCTCCGTAGTTTCTTAAAATCCCACTTGCATTCGAGTTTTGAAGCGCGAAACCGAATTGTATGCCCAGAAAACCGAAGCTCATATTAAATATTTGAGCAACAGACATTCTTGGTTTTGCCCTTAAACCCGTAGTTGTAGTTGGAGCATGTACAGATGCCATAGCAATCGTTATTGGTTAATGAAACTGTTTGATCAGGAAAGATAATAGTTTATCGTGTAAAAACTACACACCAGCCTTGAAAAGCTGGTGTGTTTAATTTAGATGTATCGTAAAGGCGCGTTTATATAACAAATCCATTGGGTACAATGGCACCCTTCTTAATTACGACGATTCCGTCTTTTACGGTATACAATGAATGATCTGTATTTTCCAGGTGAGTGCCACCATTAATTCTAACATCATCGCCTATGCGGCAATTCTTATCTAAGATGGCATTTCGGATGTAACAACGGTCGCCGATCCCCAATTTTGGAATGCCCCGCTCTGCATTTACCCTCATTTCTTCGAGCGTTTCATAATAATCGCCCCCCATTACATAGCTGCTTACCACGGTAGTACCAATACCAATACGTGTGCGAATACCGATCACACTGCTTTCAATGCGCGAAGCATTGATAATACATCCTTCTGCAATAATTGTTTTTTCTAAAGTGGTTCCACTAATTTTTGCGGGAGGCAACATACGTGCACGCGTATAAATTGCACGATCGTTATCAAACAAATTAAAATCCGGAATGTCTTTGGTTAATCCAAGGTTCGCTTCAAAGAAAGAATAAATATTTCCGATATCGGTCCAATAACCATCGTACTGATAACTTGCTACTTTATATTTATCGATGGACTGCGGAATAATTTCTTTTCCAAAGTCGGTGGCATCTTTATACTCTTCTTCTAATAAATGAAATAATAACTTCCGGTTAAAAATATAAATACCCATAGACGCAAGATAATTTCTACCCAGACCCTGCATCTCCGTTCCAGTATCACTTACCCATTGCGGTAATAATTCTTTTTTTGGTTTTTCAATGAAAGAACTAATATATCCATCTGCACTATTTTTTAATATCCCAAATTCGGGTGCTTCGCGATCAGCGACCGGAATCGTTGCAATAGATATATCCGCTTTTTTTTCGATATGGCTTTTGATCATTTCTGCAAAATCCATCTGGTAAAGCTGATCGCCTGAAAGTATCAATACATATTCGCTTGGGAACGGTTCGATATGTCGAAGGCTTTGTCGCACCGCATCGGCCGTTCCCTGGAACCAGGTTGGATTATCGGGGGTTTGTTCTGCTGCGAGTATATCAACAAATGCCGCACTGAACGCACTAAAATGATAGGTGTTTTTAATATGCCTGTTTAAGGAAGCAGAGTTAAACTGTGTTAATACAAACATGCGGGCAATGTTTGCATTTAAACAATTGGAAATCGGAATATCAACAAGCCGGTATTTTCCAGCAATAGGCACAGCAGGTTTTGAACGGCTTGCCGTAAGCGGATACAATCTCGTTCCGGCTCCTCCTCCTAATATAACGGCTAAAATTTCTTTTGACATAACTGGCAATTTTATATGTGATGATTGCTAAACTATCGTAAACGATTATATACTTCAACGTATTTCTTAACGCTTGTTTCCCAACTGAAATCGATACTCATCATTTTCTGGCGAATCATTTTGAGCCGTGGTTTATCCCGGTACAATTCAACAGCTCGCCAGATAGCATGACTAATATCTCCAACCGCAGTATTATCATAACATATACCATATCCTCCAGCCTCGCCAAAATCAATAACCGTATCTTTTAACCCACCAATTCTCCGAACCATCGGAATAGTTCCATACCGCATGGAATACATTTGATTCAAACCGCAGGGCTCTACCCTGGATGGCATCAATAAAAAATCTGCACCTGCATACATCTGGTGACTAAGGGCCTCATTATACCCTATGTACACATTGAAATCATTTTCTGAAAATTGCTTTATTGCCAAAAGCGACGCTTCCACTTCCGGAAAACCACTTCCCAAGATAAGAAAGTTCATTCTGCGGCCTATATAATAAAATGCATCCCGCATGGCCTGCGGTAATAAATCAGCGCCTTTTTCGCCAACTAATCTACCGATAAAAACGATTAACGGTTTTTCAAAATCGAGATGGAAGGTTTCGCAGAGATCCATCTTTGATTTTGCTTTTCCTGCTTCTGCCTCTTCTTTAGAAAAATGATGAAGAAGGTAGGTATCCGTTTGAGGATCCCATATATCCGCATCAATTCCATTTAATATTCCAACACATTTCCCTTTTTCATATTCAAATAATGCTTCAAGGCCATTACTCATGTATTTTAACTCTTCTAAATAACTTTGGCTTACAGTTGTTACGATATCGGCGCACTTAATTCCACTTGCCAACGGATTGATATTATTTTGCCAATCGAGCATTCCCCATTTCCAAAGGTCCCATTCAGGAATTAACCGGCTGTTTTCCCAACCCATCCATCCCTGGTATTGTGCATTGTGAATGGTAAGTACCGTAGGAATATTTTTTATAGCTCGAAAACGAAGGCAATGTTTAAGCATAAACGGAATAAGACCTGTATGATGATCGTGTACATGCATCACATCCGGATGATGTTTCCATTGATTTACCCATTCCAGTACTGCAATCTGAAAAGCCGTGAATCGTTCGGAATCGTCATCGTAACCATATACTTTTTCACGATCGAGCAGTCCGTTTATATCAATTAGATAAAGATCAAACCCCAATTCATTGGTAGCTTCCTTAATGACTGTAAATTCAAAAAACCGGCTGCCCATATTGGTATATCCCTTATGCACTACATCCCATTTATGGTTGTAGAGGTATTTAGTTCGATACATGGGCATTACTACCTTGGCCACATGGCCCAGTTGATTAAGGTATTTTGGTAAGGCCCCCGCTACATCTCCCAACCCTCCTGCCTTTGCAACGGGATAGCATTCCGCACTAACATGAAGTATTTCCATCCGAAAGTATTAAACTAAAATGTTTGTCAATTTAGCGAGTAATCAGTATTGAAGCATCAAATAGCAAAAAAATTTTCTGCTTCACAAAAACTTGTTACATTCAACACTTATTAAACTACACTGATTGCTTATGAGCCAACCTAAACAACCAACCAATACGAGTGCATTAGCTACATTGGTAATCGTATTCTTTTTCTGGGGATTTATTGCCGCCTCCAACAGTATTTTTATTCCTTTTTGTAAAACACATTTTAGTTTATCCCAATTCGAATCTCAATTAATCGGTTCTGCATTTTATGTTGCCTATTTTGTTGGCTCCCTTGCACTTTTCCTGATGTCGAATGTATTAAAGTATGATATTATAAATAGGATTGGTTATAAAAAAGGAATTATTTATGGATTATGGATTTCGGTAATCGGCGCGTTACTTATTATTCCCTCTGCCAACGCCAATTCATTCCCTGCCATATTGGTTTCGTTTTTTGTTGTGGCCCTTGGATTTTCGTTACAGCAAACCGCTGCTCAGCCATTTGCTATTACCCTTGGTGATCCATCCACCGGGTCACATCGACTTAACCTGGGAGGTAGTGTAAATTCATTAGGAACAACCCTTGGGCCGCTTATTGTAAGTTTTTTTCTTTTCGGTTCTGTGGGTAATAAAGTTGCGAATGTTACGGTAACAAATATTAATATACTCTATCTTATCGTGGCAGGAGTATTTGCTGCAGTAGCGTTATTTTTTACTTTTTCAAAATTACCATCGGGAAAAAACGAAGAGAAATTTGAGACTGCACCAAAAGCAGCCGTTTCTTTATTGTTAATGACCGGTGCCATTATTGCGATTATCATTATTGGGCAGCTAACTACCATCTCTAAGTTAACATTACTGGCTGCAACGTTAATAGCCGTGGTAGGTATCTTATTTTATTCTAATAGTGTGGCCATAAAAAACAATGAAGGTTGGGGAGCTATGAAATACCAGCAATTAATATTTGGGATGCTTGGCATATTTGTATATGTTGGTGTGGAGGTAACCATTGATAATAATTTTGGAGCCCTTCTGAAAACGCCGGGCTATTTAACCGAAGCAGGCCTTGATGAAAGTAAAATATCAAAATATGTTTCTCTCTACTGGGGAAGCCTTATGATTGGTCGCTGGGTAGGCGCCGTTAGTGTATTTAATTTAAAAGGTATTGCAAAAAAAATTGCGATGGTTATTGTACCCTTTATAGCATTTGGCGTAGTACTTTTTGTGAATAAATTATATGGAAGTGATATTTCGGATTTATATGCTTATAGCATTTGGATCGTAGTTGCAGTGGCTGCTTTCTTTTTTGGCCAGGAAAAACCAGTTAAAACTTTATTAACGGTTTCTATACTGGCCTGTACTGCCATGTTGATTGGTGTATTTACCAATGGTATTATGTCGGTTTATGCATTTATGGCCGGAGGGTTATGTTGTGCGGTAATGTGGCCCTGTATATTTTCATTAGGTGTTGGCGGACTTGGAAAGTATACAAGCCAGGGTTCTGCTTTTTTAATCATGATGATTTTGGGAGCGGCCGTGATTCCACCGTTACAGGGAGCTATCGGAGATATTTATACAATGCACCAATCGTATGTGGTAGCAGCGATCTGTTTTGCGTTCCTGGCCTGGCTGGCAATTAAAATGCGCAGTGTATTAAAAGCGCAGGGATTGAACTTTGATGATCAGATCGGCGGAGGCCATTAATACATTCAATTATTCGTATTTTCGTCAGCCACGCTTTAAAAAAGCGTGGCTGATTTTTAAAAAATAATTATTATGGCAACCGCAGCACCGTCCTTAGATTCACTGGCAATTGGAATTGATATTGGCGGTACGGGTACTAAGTTTGGTATTGTAGACCGTAACGGCAATGTATTATTCACCAGTGAAATTTCTACCAAAAAACATAAAACGGTAGAAACATTTATTGATGAATTGTATGAGAGCCTTGAACCACTTATAACCAAAGCCGGAGGGGTGGGCAGGATAAAAGGTATTGGGGTGGGTGCACCAAATGGAAATTTTTATACAGGAACTATTGAGTATGCTCCTAATCTTCCCTGGAAAGGAATTATTCCGTTGGCAAAATTAATAGAAGATAAATTTAATCTTCCTGTTACCTTAACCAACGACGCAAATGCTGCGGCAATTGGTGAAATGATGTATGGTGCCGCGCAGGGCATGAAAGATTTTATAATGATTACATTGGGAACAGGTGTAGGAAGTGGTATTGTTGCTAATGGCCAATTAATTTATGGTCATGATGGTTTTGCCGGAGAATTGGGTCATACTATTGTGATACCGGATGGCCGTCTTCATGAAGGAACGGGCAAACATGGTTCATTGGAAAGTTATGCTTCGGCTACGGGTGTAACGTTAACAGCTATTGAAACATTGGAGAAAAGTAAAGAACCAAGTTTATTGCGTAAAATTCCCAAGGCCCAAATGGATTCCAAAGCGGTATTTGATGCAGCTATACAGGGAGACCGATTGGCCCTTGAAGTATTTGAATATACCGGTAAAATTCTCGGGCTTGCACTAGCCAATGCCGTTATGTTCAGTAGCCCCGAAGCTATTGTGTTATTTGGTGGGCTGATGAAGGCAGGGGATCTCATTCTAAAACCCACCCGCCAGCATATGGAAGCGAATCTTATACAAGTTTTTCAAAATAAAGTAAAGTTACTCGTAAGTCATTTGAAAGAATCGGATGCTGCAATTCTGGGAGCAAGCGCCCTAGCCTGGGACAAATAAATATTTTATAAGAACTTCTTTTTTAGCATTCTTCACCACCCGGATATTGTTAACTATTCTTACCTAAAGAAAATAGTTTTGTTTAGCTTACGTATATATACCTGTGCATATTAAGCAATAGTACTAATCTTCACTAACTATTCAATTCTTACATTTATCATTAATAAAATTAAAACCATTTACCATGAGCGGAAATTCATCTAGAACCTTTGCAGTCTTTCAGAAAAATCGATTTGCTGCGTCTTACTTACTGATAGTTTTATTGCTATTGGTTGTTAGTATGCCGGGCTGTAATAATAACCAGGGCGGTAAAATTCCTATTAATGAAAAAAAAGCTGCTGAGCAGGTAATCCCGGTACAACAGGGCATCGAGTATCAAAATCGCTTTGTCGATACCCGGAAAGTATTAGGTACACTTTTAAGAGATTCAACTTTTCTGACTACAAAATTTAATTTACCCAATGCTGAATCCTTCAACAGGGATGCTATCGCTCTATTGTTGAATCAGGAAGGAGCTGATGGAATAAAAATTTATTTAGGTACTGACGAAAAAGGCCAGGTAAAATTGGTATTAACTCCTGTTGATAAAAACGGAAAAGATATCATCGGCAGTTTACTTGGCAACAATACAGCCTTGCATATTCCGGGAATTCCGACGGCTAATGCAAAACCACCAGGTGGACAGGTAGTAGAAAACGGACAAGTATGCCCTCCCTGTTTAATTGGTAAATAATAAAACCCGTATTCATAATGAACGAGCAACAGTTGAACTTCTTTTTAAGTTTGTCAGTAGCGTTTCCTGCTATTGCAGGTATAATAAAGTTCGGTAAGATCAGCAAAACATATAACCCTTTCCTCCTGTATGTTTTTGTTTCGCTGGCTAATGAATTATTGGTTGGATTGGTGCTCGTTCATCATAGTAAAAACATACAAACACTCGATTGGGAGATTTTTAATTTATTTGAAGGGTTGGTATTATTAGTGCAATTTCATTATTGGAAATTATTTGAAAAAAATCAGAAGTTATTTTACGCCCTTATCATTCTGTTTGCAGGTAGCTGGCTAGTGGAAAATTTTATTATTTCAGATATTTACTCGTTTAAACCGTATTATGTATTGGGTTACTCTTTAATTATTGCCTTACTTAGTATTCAAACCATAAATCATATTATTATTCATCAGAACCAGGTGCCTCTTTTCCGAAACGCAATGTTCATTATTTGTGTGGCCCTCGTTATTTATTTTATCTACAACATATATGTATTTACGATGATAACGGTTGGGCTCAGTAACTTTGCGAAGACTTTCAAGGAAAATGTATTTGGAATAAAAGTATACTCAAACGTATTTATAAATTTATTGATGGGAATAGCCGTCTGCCTGATCCCCTCACAAAAAACAGGTGCTAATTTTTTTAATAGAGCTGCCAATAATTAAACTGCTGTGGTTTGCGCTAACAAACTCTGGTTATGGGTGTGAATGAAGATAAATTTTTACAAGCAATAATTATTCTTGCTATTCTGATTGGAATTGCATTGGGGTATTTTATTATTACGATTTTGCGCTATCACCGGCGTTATGTGCAGTTACAAAAGGAACGTATACATGCAGAAATTCTTATTCAGGAAAACGAACGTAAAAGAATTGCAACAGATTTACATGACAGCATCGGCCCCCTGCTTTCTTCTGTAAAACTTCATATAAACAGTATTGATGTTGCCGATGCCGCCGATCAGCAGGTAATAAATAATGCAGGTAAATACCTTGATGAAATTATTGGTTCGATGCGGGAAATTTCCTACAACCTTTTACCAAACACACTTCAACGCAAAGGACTTACAGAAGCAATCCGCGAGTTTATTGCTAATCTCAACCATAAACACAGCACCTTGTTTAATCTCTACCTGAAAAATGAAATTTCGCTCGCCCCGGAAAAAGAAATACATGTTTTTCGCATTCTTCAGGAAATAATTCATAATACCTTAAAACATGCGGGTTCAAAAACCATGCAAATAGGCTTTGGAACAGAAAACGGGCAATTATTAATTTTAACTAAGGATGATGGCAAGGGATTTGACGTAGAGAAAGTGAAAAAAAGTACCGATGGGTTTGGATTAAAAAGTATTGAAAGCAGGGTGGATATCTTAAAAGGACAATTGGATATTCAATCAAAACCTGCAGAAGGTACCAGCTATTTTATTAAAATTCCTCTATAAATTGCCATTAATGGTAGATAAGATAACCTTGGTAATTGCGGATGACCATGAAATATTCAGGGATGGCTTAGCACTGATGCTGTCCAAACAAAAAAATATTGAACTGGTTGGACAGGCAGAAAATGGCAAAGAACTAATAAACCTGATTGAATTAGTGAATCCTGACATTATTCTTACAGATATTAAAATGCCGGTGATGGATGGTGTGGAAGCAACCAGAAGAATTCTCGAGAAAAACAGCGATTGCAAAATAATTGCTTTGTCGATGTTTGATGAAGAAAATTTAATTGTGGATATGCTGGAAGCGGGAGCCCGTGGTTACTTATTGAAAAATGCAGACAAGCAGGAAATTATTGAGGCCATTGTTTCTGTTTATGAAAACAATACTTACTATTGCCGGCGAACTACAGCTAAGCTTACCAGTATGATTGTAAAAAGTAAATTTAATCCTTATAAAAAAAGTAAGCCCGTTGAGTTTAATGAACGGGAAAAAGATATCATCAGGTATATATGCATGCAGGATACTGCCCAGCAAATTGCAGATAAACTATTCTTAAGTAAAAGAACGGTGGAAGGTTACCGTACAAAGATTCTGGAAAAAATGAATGTAAAAAATACGGCCGGGGTTGTAATTTATGCATTAAAGCATCATCTGATTTCAGAATCTGAATATGGAATGATGTAATAGTCTATTTATAAGTAGCTGTCATTTTTGAGGACCGCTAAGAATACAGCGAACCTTTTATTAAAACAACTAACCGCAGAGTACACAGAGTTGTTTACACAAAGATTTCTTAGTGAACTTTGTGTTTGTTTTCTTAACACAGAGTACACAGAGTTGTTTACACAAAGATTTCTTAGT